>NZ_JCAJXC010000019.1:0-84920 GCF_059278965.1 Pedobacter sp. NEAU-ZC8 | reverse complement strand
TTTACTGAGAATTTTAAAAAGGTCAATATATTGTTGTTATGCAAAATGTGTTGGCTGTTCGTGTCAGTTCAGATCGGGCTAGGTAGGCTATATGTTATACCGTAAAAAAGGTTGAACGACACGATTTTATTCTCAGGAGTCTGAACAGTACTTAAGGCCATAACTAGGAGCCTGGATAAAACAAAAGGATAGACGAAGGGGAATTAAGTCGATACGATCTAAATTCTTGATTATGGCTATTACAAAACAATCAGTTGGGATAGATATCTCACAAGCTACATTTACAGTATGTCTGTGTCAGCGTGCAGAGAATGGCGAATTAGCGTTCTCAAAAGTAGTAACCTTTGGCAATGATACTAAAGGTTTTAACCAAATGCTTCGCTGGGCCAAGGGCGCTATCGCCATCGGACCAGAGCTTGTGTTTCTAATGGAAGCCACGGGTGTTTATTACGAAAATTTGGCACACCATTTACATAAAGTAAAGAAAAGGGTTCATGTGGTGCTTCCTAACACCTCTAAACACTACTTTTCGAGCTTAAACATCAAGACCAAGACAGATGCTGTTGATGCAAGGATCTTAAGTCAGCTTGGAGTAGAGCGGACTCATAAGCTTTGGACTCCACCTCCTGCCGCCTTATTACAGCTGAGGAATCTAACCAGATATTATGTTCAGCTACAAGAACAAAAAACTAGCCTTGGCAACATCAAGCACAGTAAGGACGCTTCGCACGATGTTCAAAGCTTCATTCTCAAGAGTAATAAAAAGTTGATTGAAGATATCGACAAAGAAATTGCAAAAACGTTAAAAGAGATAAAAAGGCTTATAGAAACAGACAGCAACCTGAAAGAAAGAATAACAAAGCTGCTCACCATAAAGGGAGTAGGTTTGATTACCATAGCTACTATCCTGGCCGAAACTATGGGATTTGAGCATTTCAGGAATGCTAAACAACTGGTAAGTTATTCAGGCTATGATGTCGTGCAAAGAGAATCAGGAACCTCCATAAAAGGCAAGACCAGAATCTCTAAAAAAGGCAATCGGTACATCAGAAATGCATTGTACTTCCCGGCAATGGTCGCTTGCAGATTCAATCCTGGTCTAAAAGAAATGTATACAAGAATCAATCAAAACAAACCCTCAAAGATGATTGGACAAGTTGCCATTCAAAGAAAGCTATTAATATTGATCTATACTTTATGGAAGAATGATACGGAGTTCATTGAGGGCTATAAACTAAGTAGTCCCAACCCGAAAGTTGAGACTACGCTAGATAGTTCCATAGTCGAACTTCTTTGAAATACAAAAATACTTTTTTGTCTAAAATGTTTGCAATTTATAACAGTACCTTTTTTATGTCTATTGATTTAGGTATTTCAGCTTTGGTATACCTCTGACACTCTGACACGAGTTCACACAAATCTTTACGCCTTGCTGACAGCAAATGCAAATTTGTCAAGCAAAAACCCCTTGGCATAGAAACTGTGTATAGG
Organism: Pedobacter sp. NEAU-ZC8; assembly: GCF_059278965.1. Classification (NCBI taxonomy): domain Bacteria; kingdom Pseudomonadati; phylum Bacteroidota; class Sphingobacteriia; order Sphingobacteriales; family Sphingobacteriaceae; genus Pedobacter; species Pedobacter sp. NEAU-ZC8. The sequence goes on along the minus strand of NZ_JCAJXC010000019.1, from coordinate 83,429 downwards.
CAGGTATAACATTTAAATTTTTACACTAAAAAATAATTAATATTAAGTTATGGCATTAAACCTTAAACCCATTTCAGGCACAGCGAACAGAGTTATCGTTGAACCTGCAGCGGCTGAAGAAAAAACTGCATCGGGTATCTACATTCCTGATACTGCAAAAGAAAAACCATCTAAAGGAACTGTAGTATCTGTTTCAGACGAAGATTCAGAAGGCAAAAAACCTACTGTAAAAGTTGGTGATGTTGTTCTTTACGGAAAATATGGTGGCACTGAGCTTCCAGTAGATGGTAAAGACTACCTGATTATGCGTGAGAGCGATATTTACGCTATAGTTCAATAATAATATTTTTTAAAATATATAAAAATGTCAAAACAAGTAAAATATAACGTTGAAGCCCGTGACGCCCTGAAAAGAGGTGTTGATATTCTAGCTAATGCTGTAAAAGTAACTTTAGGCCCTAAAGGTCGTAACGTTATTATCGATAAGAAATTTGGTTCACCAGCAATCACTAAAGATGGTGTTACTGTAGCAAAAGAGATCGAATTAAAAGATCCAATTGAAAACATGGGTGCGCAAATGGTGAAAGAAGTTGCTTCTAAAACTGCTGATATTGCAGGTGACGGAACAACTACTGCTACTGTTTTAGCGCAGGCAATTGTTACTGCAGGTATTAAAAACGTAGCTGCTGGTGCAAACCCAATGGACTTAAAACGTGGTATTGACAAAGCAGTTGCTGCGATCGTTGATAACCTTAGACAACAATCTCAAACTGTTGGTGAAGACAACAACAAAATCAAACAAGTTGCTTCTATTTCAGCGAACAACGACGAGGTTATCGGTTCGTTAATCGCAGAAGCAATGGGTAAAGTTGGTAAAGACGGTGTAATCACTGTTGAAGAGGCAAAAGGTACTGAAACTGAAGTTAAAACAGTGGAAGGTATGCAGTTTGACCGTGGATACTTATCTCCATACTTCGTTACCAACGCTGATAAAATGGAAGCGGAATTAGAGAACCCTTACATTTTAATCTACGACAAGAAAATCAGCAACATGAAAGAATTGTTGCCAGTATTGGAAAAACAAGTTCAAACTGGTAAACCACTTTTAATTATCGCTGAAGACTTAGACGGTGAAGCACTAGCTACTTTGGTAGTGAACAAGATCCGTGGTTCTCTGAAAGTTGCTGCTGTTAAAGCTCCAGGTTTCGGTGACCGCAGAAAAGCGATGTTAGAAGATATCGCAATCTTAACTGGTGGTACCGTGATCTCTGAAGAAAGAGGTTATAAATTAGAAAACGCTGACCTGTCTTACTTAGGTACTGCTGAAAAAGTTGTTATCGATAAAGATAACACTACTGTAATAAACGGTGCTGGTCAGCCAGATGATATCAAATCTCGCGTTTCTCAAATCAAAGCTCAAATCGAGACTACAACCTCTGATTACGATAAAGAAAAACTACAAGAGCGTTTGGCTAAATTAGCTGGCGGTGTTGCAGTCCTTTACGTAGGTGCAGCTTCTGAAGTTGAAATGAAAGAGAAAAAAGACCGTGTAGATGATGCTTTACATGCAACCCGTGCGGCTGTTGAAGAAGGTATCGTTGCTGGTGGTGGTGTTGCTTTCATCCGTGCTATTGAAGCACTAGAAGGCATGAAAGGTTCTAACGAAGATGAGACTACAGGTATCGCTATCGTTAAGCGTGCTGTTGAAGAGCCTCTTCGTCAGATCTGCCAGAATGCTGGTATTGAAGGTTCTATCATTGTACAAAAAGTTAAAGAAGGTAGTGCTGACTTCGGTTACAATGCCCGTACTGATGTATATGAGAACTTAATCGCAGCTGGTGTTATCGACCCAACGAAAGTAAGTCGTGTAGCATTAGAAAATGCAGCTTCAATCGCAGCGATGTTGTTAACTACAGAATGTGTATTGGCTGATGATCCTGAGGATAACGCCGGTGCTGCTGCAATGCCTCCAATGGGCGGTGGCGGTATGGGTGGTATGATGTAATCATCTTCCAACAAACCATATTAAAGAGCCCCGCAACTAGCGGGGCTCTTTTTGCGTTATTAATAGATAAACTGTTTAGCTTTATAAGCTTATGCTTCGAGAAGAAATCTCTGTTTTTGATATATTTAAGATCGGTGTCGGGCCTTCGAGTTCACATACCCTCGGCCCATGGCGTGCCGCGCAGCAGTTTACCCTGGCCCTAGAGGCGAATGATCACCTCAACCATGTGGTGCAGGTGAAGATCCTGCTGTATGGCTCACTGGCGAAAACCGGTAAAGGGCATGGAACCGATGTTGCCATACTCCTGGGTTTAACCGGCGCAGACCCGGTGACCTTCGATGTAAATGCCATCGACTGCAGCATCGCAAACATCAAAGAACAACAGATTCTTAATCTCGCAGGCATCAAACACCTGGGTTTTGATTACAACGAAGACCTGATCTTCCTGTACAACGAAAGTCTACCCTATCACCCTAATGCGGTAACCTTTCAGGCCTTTCTGGAAAACGGGAAAGCATTCTCCGAGACCTACTACTCCATCGGTGGTGGATTTGTGGTGAAGGAAGGTGAAGCGGGACGTGAGAAGACCCTTGTGGAACTTCCTTTCCCCGTTGAAAAAGCCGCAGACCTGCTGCACTGGTGTTTAACCACCGGACTGAAGGTTTCTGAAGTCGTGATGGAAAATGAACTATCCTGGAGACCGGAGGAAGAAACCCGTCAAGGCATCCTGCAGCATTTCCATGTGATGAAGGACTGTACCTACCGGGGCTGCCATACCTCAGGCAAACTTCCTGGAGGGCTGAATGTTGGCCGCAGAGCCGCAGCACTGAATAAAAAGCTACTGAAAGACCAGCCTTACCACGATTATGCAAGCTGGCTGGAGGCCATCCGTAAAGGCGGAAATGGTTTCAACTATATCCTTGACTGGGTAAGCTGCTTTGCGCTCGCTGTGAACGAGGAAAATGCCTCTTTCGGACGTGTGGTAACTGCACCTACCAATGGCGCTGCTGGTGTAATCCCGGCGGTACTGCAGTATTATATGGTTTTCTGTGACGGTTACAAAGAAGAAAAGATCATTCAATTTATTGCCTGCGCTTCGGAGATCGGCAGTATCTTCAAGAAAGGCGCCACCATATCGGCAGCGATGGGCGGTTGTCAGGCGGAGATCGGTGTATCTTCAGCGATGGCTGCAGCAGCACTGACGGAAGTTATGGGTGGATCCCAGCGGCAAGTGCTTATGGCAGCGGAGATCGCCATGGAACACCACCTGGGCATGACCTGCGATCCTATCGGCGGACTGGTACAAATACCATGTATCGAAAGAAATACCATGGGCGCCATCAAAGCCATCACGGCAAGTCAGCTGGCACTGCAAACCAACCCTGACCAAGCGAAAGTAAGTCTGGATGCAGTGGTAAGCACCATGTGGGAAACTGCACAGGATATGAACTCCAAGTACAAGGAAACTTCCGATGGTGGATTGGCAACGAAAAATATCCCGATCAGTTTACCGGAGTGCTAAGCTTTAACCCTGCAGCTCCATTTTAAACAGTGCGGCAATGTGCATCTTCAGCTGCTCTTTAACCACATTGATGTCTAAAGCTTGTCCAAGCTCACGCTCCATGGACGTTACATCCTTGTCATCGATGCCACAAGGCACAATGTTCTTGAAGTAGTCAAGGTTCGCGTTTACATTGAACGCGAAGCCGTGCATGGTTACCCAGCGACTGCAGCGGACACCAAGTGCGCAGATCTTACGTGCTTTCTCGTTATCCGCATCCAACCAAACACCTGTATATCCAGGATAGCGGCCGGCGATGATTCCATAATCTTTTAACGTTAAAATTACCGCTTCTTCAAGTGTTCTCAGGTACAAATGAATGTCCGTGAAGAAGTTATCCAGATCCAGGATCGGGTAACCCACGATCTGTCCAGGGCCATGATAAGTGATATCCCCACCCCGGTTTATTTTGTAGTAGGTCGCTTGCTTTTCCTGAAGACCCGCTTCATCAAGCAAGAGGTTTTCCTGATGACCGCTCTTTCCGAGCGTATAAACGTGTGGGTGCTCACAGAAAATCAGGTAGTTTGGTGTTTCCATTTCCGTGTTATCCGTCCGGTTCTTGCCCTTTAATGCGACAATGCTGCTGAAAATCTCATCCTGTTTATCCCAGGCATCCTGATAATCAATCAGGCCCCAGTCTATATATTCTACTTTTTTATTCATCCCTAGGTTTTCTATTCAGGAACACTGCCTGCATTAAGCATGTCGAAATATTTCCAAGATCAGTGGCAGTTTAGCAGGTGCTTATTCCAGAAACAAAGTTAGCTAAATTAAGCCGTTCTTCTGCGGGTCATTGAAGCAGCTTTACAACGTCGCAGCCACGTAGCCCAGCATATAATCTGCTTCAACTTTAAAGTACTCCACCTCCAGCATCACGTCCCCTTCGGGTAACACCGCGCGTGCTCTTACCACTCCGGCATCCTGCGGCACAAAAGGATGGATATCGATGTGTTGCTTGAATTCCAGTCCTTTTTTACCGTACCATTTGTAGATCGCTTCCTTCGCACACCAGCAGATGTACAAAGCGAGTGTATTATCCTGCTCGGGCAGGCCGGAGAGCTCTTCAGGTTTCAGGAACTTGTTTTTGATCTTCTGGATCTTGTCTTTAATCAGCTCGATATCCACGCCAACCTGCTTATCCTTGCTGATCATCACCGAAGCATAATCGAAAGAGTGGCTGAACGAGATCTGGTAATCACCATTTACGAGGTAAGGTTTGCCCTGATCATCCATCCGGCTGTCGATATAATCGTTGGTCTGCAGCATGGTCCGCAGCAGAAGCCTGGTACTCAGCCAGTGCAGCAGCCTTTTTCCATTGTTCAATGAGGCAATAAAATCAAGTTCATGCGCTTTCAACTGCAGCCCGCGGAAGAGTTCTTCCTCGGTTTCCTCAATTTTCCAAACGGCCAGTTTGGTATGTTCGTCAATGATCTTATTAAGAATTACAGGCATCTCTATTTTAGAAAATCAATGTAAAAGTATCTAAATTAACCATAATTTAGCGCAAATCTTATTAAATGATACTATCAGACAAGCGCATTCTTGAAGAAATTGAGAAGGGTACAATCATCATTGAACCCTTCAAGCCGGAGTGTTTAGGTACCAATTCTTATGACGTGCATTTGGGTAAATACCTGGCCACTTACAAAGACCGGGTCCTTGATGCCAAGGCGCACAACACGGTAGTGCATTTTGAGATTCCAAAGAGCGGCTTTGTATTGCAGCCAGGTACGCTTTACCTGGGCGTAACCGTGGAGTACACCGAAACCCATGCCCATGTACCCTTTCTGGAAGGTAAATCAAGCACCGGCCGACTGGGGATCGACATCCATGCTACTGCCGGAAAAGGCGATGTAGGCTTCTGCAACACCTGGACGCTCGAAATCTCCTGCGCACAGCCTGTACGGATCTATGCAGGTATGCCCATTGGTCAGCTGATCTATTTTGCCGTAGAAGGTGAAATCGAAACCATGTATAACAGCAAGCAAAATCCGAAATACAGCAACAAGACCACCCGACCAGTGGAAAGCATGATGTTTAAAAACGAATTCTAAAAGGAAACCCTAAATAATCTTTAAGTACAATCAGCCTGAGCTCGTATTGAACTATCAAAACAACAACTGCTATTGGAGCAGCTAACAAACCTGCTTATTCCTGATATGCATATAAAGCCTCAATAATTGTATATTGAGGCTTTCTTATTTAACCAAATATCATGAATACCATAAAAGTCACCGTCAAAGACCGCATGGCGATCATTACGCTGAACCGCGGAAAGTCTAACGCCCTAAACCGGGAGATGATCACCGAACTCAACGACATGATCCTTAACATCGACAAGGACCCAAGCATTGGCGGCGCCATGATCACCGGAACAGGCCATTTCTTCTCCGCCGGGCTCGACTTAATAGAACTTTACAACTACAACGAAGCAGAAACCCGCTCCTTCTGGCAGCTGTTCTTCGAATTCACGCTAAACCTTTGCAGCTTCAAAAAACCACTGGTTGCCGCTATAAACGGCCACAGTCCTGCGGGCGGTTGTGTAATCGCCATTGCCTGCGACGCCCGTGTAATGGCCGAAGGCAAGTACATCATCGGCTTAAACGAAGTGCCGGTCGGCATTATCGTGCCTTTCAGCATCTTCAAGCTGTACGAGTTCTGGCTCGGCAAAGCCGATGCATCCAGAAGTTTACTCGAAGGCAAGCTGTTTAGTCCGAAGGAAGCACTCAAAGTTGGGCTTGTGGACGAACTCGTCAACCACGATAGCATCCTTACCGCTGCCGAAAGGAAAGTGAGGAAATACATGGCTTTCGAAGCCAATACCTGGCAGCAAAGCAAGTTGAACATCCGTCAGGAAGTGATCCAGACCCTTGCCGCAGACCAAACGGAAACCCTCAACAAGATGCTTGAACAGTGGTGGTCGCCAGCAACAAGGAGTATCCTGAAAACAATCATTGATAACCTTCAAAAGAAATAGCCCATGTACAACCAACCTATGCTTAGGGATGATGCCTTAAAAGGAAAAACAATCGTAATTACCGGTGGTGGAACAGGTCTTGGAAATGCTATGGGCACCTACTTTCTAAAGCTCGGCGCCAACCTGGTCATCACCAGCAGAAAGGACGATGTGATCCAGCAGACCGCCCGGGAGATGGAACAGGCAACCGGCGGCAAGGTGCTCGCTGTAGCCTGCGATGTCAGGGAATATACCCAAGTGGAAAATGTGCTTGCTGGAGCCATCAAAGCCTTCGGACAGGTGGACAGCCTGATCAACAATGCCGCAGGGAACTTCATCTCCCCAACCGAAAGGCTGTCGGCAAATGCCTTTTCTTCCATCATCGACATTGTACTGAAAGGTTCCGTGAACTGCACGCTGGCTTTTGGAAAACACTGGATCAAAGAAAAGCAGCCTGCAAGTGTACTGAACATCGTGACTACCTATGCCTTCACGGGCTCGGCCTATGTGGTGCCCTCGGCCTGTGCAAAGGGCGGCGTGCTCGCCATGACCAGATCCCTCGCTGCAGAATGGGGCAAGTACGGCATCCGTACCAATGCTATAGCACCGGGACCTTTCCCGACTAAAGGCGCCTGGGAGCGGCTGCTACCCGGCGATCTTGCCGAAAAGTTCGACTTTAAAAACCGGGTACCCTTAAAACGTGTAGGTGATCATCAGGAGTTAGCAAACCTGGCGGCCTTCCTGGTCAGTGATTTCTCTGCATACATCAACGGCGAGGTGATCACCATTGACGGTGGTGAATGGCTGCAGGGTGCAGGTCAGTTTAACGGGCTGGAAGCCATTCCAAACGACATGTGGGACATGCTGGAGCAAATGACAAGAGCAACAAAAGGAAGTTAATACTTCCTTTTGTACAAGAATTTACCAGCGTATTAAGGCACTTGCCCAGGTAAAGCCCGAGCCAAATGCTGCCAGGCAAATCAGATCGCCTTCCTTAACCTTTCCCGCTTCCCAAGCCTCACATAAAGCGATCGGCACGGAAGCCGCAGTCGTGTTCCCGTATTTCTGAATATTGTTAAACACCTTATCATCCGCCAGCCCAAGCAGCTGCTGTACATATTGACTGATCCGCAGATTCGCCTGGTGTGGCACCAAAAGATCAATATCTCCTGCCTGCAGGTTATTCGCTGCAAGCGCTTCCTTAATCACCTCCGGAAACTTCGCTACCGCTTTTTTAAACACGGCAGGACCATCCATATAAGGCAATGCAGCCCCAGTTTCCAGCTGTTCGCTGGTCATAAATAAACCACCCAGCTCCTGATCCGGGTAGCCCGGTTTATCCGGCATCCACTTATTGGCATGTGCCCCAGGATAATACATCGCCAGCAACTCCGCATCGGCACCATCGCTATGCAGGTGCGTACTCAGGATGCCCTGACCTTGCTGCTGCGCGGGCTGCAACACCACCGCTCCGGCACCATCACCAAAAATCACGGATACATTGCGGCTGCGCGTTTCAAAGTCCATCGCAAAAGAATGCTTCTCACTGCCTACCACCAGAATATTCTTGTACATCCCTGTTTTGATGTATTGATCGGCAATCGAAAGCGCATAAAGAAAACCCGAACACTGGTTCCGCACATCAAGTGCACCAACTTCCTTCATCTTCATCTCCCTTTGCAGCAATACCCCACAGCCCGGGAAATAATAATCCGGAGACAAAGTCGCAAATACAATGAAGTCTACCTCCTGCGCGGTTATGCCGGCACGTTCAATGGCAATCTTCGCTGCCGCTACACCCATCGTGGTAGTGGTCTCGGTCAGGCGATCCGCAAAGCGACGCTCCTGAATCCCGGTGCGCTCGCGGATCCATGCATCATCGGTATCCATAAACCTGGATAAATCATCATTCGTATAAACGTTTTCAGGCACATAGTACCCGATTCCGGCGATCCTGGAGCTTTGCATTTTAGCTGATTTATATTGATTTTTATGTTAAAAATACATTAACTGCCACATTAATTCGAATTAACCTTATTTTTGTTCTATGGCTACAGAAACAAAAGAAGAAACATTTACTTTAGAGGAGATCCTGAGCTCAATTAAAACGACCAACCGTTTGATTCTATGGAACGATGATGTAAATACTTTTGACCATGTGATCCATTGCATGATGAAATATCTGGACTATACCGAAAGTCAGGCCGAGAAAATTGCATGGGAAGTTCACAATAAAGGAAAGTGTTCCATTCTGGAAGGCTCCTACACCGAAATGGAGATCTATCGCAAGATTCTTCAGCAGGAAGGTTTAACCGTGACCGTGGATTAAATTTTCTTTTCACTAACAAGAATATTACCTGAATAAGGGGCTTTAAGGCTGTAATAAAATAGTTACCCTTCTGTTATTAAACTTAACCGCCGTTACTTTGTCAACCTTAAAAAAGACACGATAAAGTAACCGTTTAAATGAAGAAGTTCTTATACCATTTTTTACTATTAACCTTAACCCTTTCAGCGGCTACGCTGGAGACCCTGGCCCAGAGTGGCGGCACCGCACAAATCAACGCTAAAGTTGTTGATGCGAGCAACAACGAAGCCGTTCCTTTTGCTACCGCTGTTGTACTAAACAGCCAGACCAAAGCTACTGTACGTGCTGGTCAGACCGATGTTGAAGGTAACCTTTCTATTAAAAACCTTCCGGCAGGCAGCTATACCTTCAAGATCAGTTATGTAGGCTTTCAAACCATGGTACGCGAAGGCATTCAACTGGCCAACAGCCAGGTTTACAGCCTTGGCACCATTAGAATGAAAGCTGCTAAAGGCACTGAACTAAATGAGGTGGTTATCCAGGGTGAAAAAGCAGCCATGCAGCTGGGTATCGATAAAAAAGTATTCTCGGTAGATAAGAGTTTAGTGAGTGAAGGTGGTACGGCAACCGACCTGCTGGCCAACGTTCCTTCCGTTCAAACCGACATGGATGGTAACGTTTCCCTTAGAGGATCATCTGGTGTACGCGTGCTGATCGACGGTAAACCATCCCTAATTGGTGGTGGCGATGTATCTGTGATCCTGCAGTCTATCCCCGCAAGCTCTATTGAAAGCGTGGAGGTGATCACCAACCCAAGCTCCAAGTATGATGCTGAAGGTCAATCCGGTATCATCAACATCGTATTGAAGAAAAACACCAAGTTGGGCTTAAACGGTAATGTGGCGCTAAGTGCCGGTAACCGCGATAACTACAACGCCAATACCAGCTTAAGCTTTCAGAACAACAAAGTAAACCTTTTCGGTAACTACAGCTACCGTTCTGGAAACCGTCTTGGTGGTGGCTTTAACAACATCCAATACCTGAATACTACGCCAGAAGGTACTGCCTTTGCTGATCAGAATACCGATTCCAGATCGCACGATCAGGGCCACAACGTAAAAGCCGGTTTCGATTACACGCTCGCACCTAAAAGTGTTGTGAGCTTTTCAGGAGGCTTCAATATGCGTGATAATGATCGCAGGGAAACCTTGTTAATCAACCAGTTCAATACCGCAAATTCGCCGGTTAGATTAAGCAACAGGCGCAATGAAAATGAAGGTAAAGGCAATAGCTTTGATCTGAACCTCGACTTTGTACAGAAGTTTAAGAAACCTAAAGAAGAATTAACCTTCAACCTGAACTACTCAGAGGGTAACAACGATAACTTCCAGTTCTATAATACAGACATTTACTTTCAGACCAACCAAAGCTTGTCTAACCTGGTACTGGAACGTAACTTAAGAGATGGCTGGAACCGTAACTATAACATCCAGGCGGATTACGTACGTCCGATTGGTACAGCTGGCCGCATTGAAGCAGGTTACCGCTCGCAGTTCCGGGACTCTAAGAGTATGACCGATGCAAGCACCTTCCTGGATTCGCTGGATGCTTATCAGCAAAACTTCCTGGTTTCAAATGCCTTTGAAAGCGGAGAGCAGATCCACGCTTTATACCTGAACTACCAGAACCAAATTGGAAACTTCGGTTACCAGTTGGGCTTAAGAGGTGAAGATGCGGAATTAAACACCACTTCAGGCAGGTTCCAAGAAACTGGAAGCACCATTTACACGCCTGGTAAAATTGCTTACACCAGATTATATCCAAGTGTCTTCGTAAGTCAGAAGCTTAAAAACGAACAACAGGTACAGCTAAGCTATACCCGTCGTGTAAACCGTCCGAGAGGCTGGGATACCAACCCATTCCTGGATGTATCTGATCCATTGATGTGGAACCAGGGTAACCCGAACCTTAAGCCGGAAGATGTACATGCCTTTGAATTTGGTTACAGCAAGTACTTCAAGAAAGTATCCTTCATCAGCTCACTCTATTTCCGTCAGACCAATGATCTGATCCAGCGTGTACGTTCAGAGCCTAATGCGCAGGGAGTAACGATATCTACGCCTCAAAACTTAACCCGCAATATTGCGACGGGTTTAGAGTTGATCAGCCGTGTTGACGTTGCAAAACCATGGAACTTTACCGCTAACGTAAACTTGTACCAGAGCAAAATTGACGGTGCACCAGAGTATGGTATCATCGAGCGCTCAGGCTTTACCTGGAATGCGAACCTGACCAATAACTTCAACCTGCCATACAACATTACCTTGCAGTTAAGAGCGGACTACCGTGCACCAGAAGTGATGGCACAGGGTAAACGTAATGCGATGTATGGTGTGGATGCAGGTGCGAAATACGATTTCAAAGACAAGAAATCATCTCTAAGCTTAAACGTAAGAGACGTTTTCAGCACCAGAAGATGGAGCATGACCACCGAAGCAAACAACTCCATTGTTGACTTTGAAAGATACATGCAAGGCACCATGGCCAACCTGACCTATTCTTACCGTTTTGGTAAAACGACTTTTACCGCGAAAAAGCCGAAAAGAGATCAGGAACAGCGTGGCGGTGATGATGAGCAACAATTCTAAACTTCGTTAGATCCGCAGAGCGGATGATCTAAAAAAGCCTGCAGCACTCCTGCAGGCTTTTTTTATGCGTTAAAATGTGCAAAAACAGCATCCGCAGCCAGAATAGACTGGACACAGCATTTCCATTGTGACGTACTTGACAGGTGATTGCTACGTACTTGCTACGTACTTTGTACGTATGGAGACGTAGCAAGCACCTGTCAACGGCCTTGCAAACATTGATCAAAATCCAAACAAATCGCTGCCTGACTTAACTTCTTTGCCCTTATTCCTGCGGATTGAATAGAATGTGATGATTTTGTATCTTGCGGCATGGAAGAAACGAACCCATGGACCATCACCGGTCAGCGGCAGGTATATGATAACAACTGGATCGGGTTAACCGAGTTTGATGTAATTAATGGTTCTGGCGGCAAAGGCATCTATGGGAAAGTGCATTTCAAAAACATCGCCATTGGCATCGTTGCACTAGACGAGGCCTACAACACCTGGTTGGTTGGGCAACATCGCTTTCCATTGGATGCCTACAGCTGGGAAATCCCCGAAGGTGGCGGTCCACTGGGGCAGGAACCCCTGGATAGCGCAAAACGTGAACTGCTGGAAGAAACCGGCATGACCGCTACAAACTGGCAGGAGATCCAGCGTATGCACTTATCTAATTCGGTGAGTGACGAACAGGCAATTATTTATGTTGCCACCGGCCTTACCATGGGCGAAGCACAACCCGAAGAAACCGAGCAACTCAGCCTGCGTAAACTGCCCTTTAAAGATGCATTTAACATGGTGATGAAAGGTGAGATCACCGACAGCATGAGCGTTGCCGGGATCATGAAAACCTATATCCTGATCCAGGAAGGAAAAATTTAAATCATTTCAGCCATTAACAATGAATAAAATACTGGGTTATATTCTTTCCCCGATCTTCTACCTCTTTTTCGGCCTGGCCTTACTGATCTTCCACCCCATCCAGTGGATCTGTCACCGCTGGTTCGGCTATGAAGCACACAAGAAATCGGTAGATTACCTGAACTTCTTTCTACAGTACTGCCAGATCTTTCTGGGATCATCTTTAACATTTAAAAACGAGCAGGACCTGCCTGCAGGTGTACCCAAGATCTTTATCGCCAATCACCAGAGCATGTATGATATCCCTGCTTTTTTCTGGCATTTGCGGAAACATCACGTAAAATTTATTTCGAAGATCGAGCTGACCAAAGGTATCCCGTCCATTTCTTTCAACCTCAAGTATGGTGGTGGTGCAAACATCGACCGTAAAGACACCAAGCAAGCCGCGGTAGAGATCATCAAGCTGGGGCGCCGGTTGAAGGAGCATAACTGGTCGGCGGTGATATTTCCGGAAGGTACACGTGCCAAAGATGGCAAACTAAAGCCCTTCAAGGTTGGTGGTATTGCCACCCTGCTGAAAGCGGCTCCAAACGCAATGGTAATACCGGTTGCTATTGAAAACTCCTGGAAAATTGTACAGTACGGGCCTTTCCCTTTAAGCGCGGGGGAGCAACTACGCTGGACGGTTTTAAAGCCTATAGACACCTTGGGTAAAACCCCGGAGGAGATTACCCGCGAGGCAGAAGAAGCGATTCACAGCGTCTTAAAACAGCCGCTGCTCGATTAAATATTATTCCCCTCTATACGGCGGAAGAACTCATCACGATAAGTATCCCCTACAGGGATCATTTTCCCGCAAATGGTGATCCGGCTGCGTTCGATGCTTTCGATCTTATCTAACGATATGATGTACGATTTATGCACCCTGATGAATTGCGAGGAAGGTAGTGTTTCTTCCATCTTTTTCATGTTTTGCAGGGTGATCACCCGCTCTGTTTTGGTAAAGATGGAGATGTAGTCTTTTAAACCTTCAATGTAAAGGATGTCATCCAGCTCAATCTTCTGGATCTTATGTTCGGTTTTCACGAAGATGAAATCCTGTACCGGCTGTACAACTGTTGGTTTTGGCGTTTCTTTCAGCACAGGTTGTACTGGCGCCGCATAATCTTTCACTTTAACCAGGTTGTGTACCTTTTCTACCGCTTTATAAAAACGATCAAAGGCGATTGGCTTTAGCAGGTAATCGGAAACATTAAGGTCGTAGCTTTCCAGCGCGTACTGCGAGTAAGCGGTGGTTAAAATGAAGCTAGCTTTACCACCCGCTATTTTAAGGAACTGAATACCGGTAAGTTCAGGCATCTGGATATCAAGGAATACCAGGTCAATACCTCCAGCCTGTACAAGCTGCAAGGCTTCTATAGCATTTTCAGTTCTTTTTACGAGCTCCAGAAAAGGCACCTTAGAGACATAATCTTCAATAATATCTAGCGCCAGTGGCTCATCATCAACGGCAATACACTTCAGTTTTATCATATATCAAGCATTAATTCGCTGGTATAATGGGTAGTCGAATTTACAATATTTAATTTATATCTGCCCGGGTAAAGCAGCTGCAAACGTCGTTCAACGTTGCTAAGCCCTACACCGCCCATTTCGTCTTTGTTGTGGTTGTGCTTCTTGTTGGTGATGCTGAAATGGAGGATCTTTTTATTGGCAATGATGTTGATCTTGATGGGATCGGCGGGATCATTCGCCACACCATGTTTAAAGGCATTTTCAACAAAGGATATCAGGATCAGCGGTACGATCTTTTGCCCGTCGATCTCGCCGTTTAACGTAAATTCTACAGCAGCGCCATCTTTGAAACGCAGTTTCTGCAGCTCAATGTAGCTCTGCAGGTACTCAATTTCTTTGTTCAGGGACACCCAGCCGTCGTTACTTTCGTAGATCATGTAACGCATGATCTCGGACAGCTTGAGCACGGCATCGGCGGTCTTGTCCGACTTCTGGTAAGCCAGGGAATAGATGTTATTTAAAGAATTGAACAGGAAGTGTGGGTTAAGCTGCGACTTCAGGAACTGCAGCTCCATATCCTTTTTCTCGGTTTCCAGGTGCCGGTTTACACGTTCATTGGCAAACCAGTCTACCGCAAACTTGAGCAGGCAGCTTATGACCACGAAGAAGCCCGACATAAAGATCGCTTTAACGATATAGCTTGGAACGCTTTCGTAAACTTTCTTGTTGGTGGCTTCATTGGTATAGGTCAGGATGATATCGCTGTTCAGGGTGGCAATAGCCGTTTTCACCACGCACATCAGGGCAATCAGGATGGTGATGGAAAGGATATACATCCAGTACTGCTTGCGGATCTTGATGAGCTGCGGAATGAGCAGGGTATAGTTGATGTAAAAAATGGAAACGTTGATGACGCCATAATACCCGAAGGTAACCAGCAGATGGTAGCCCGACAGCGGGGTTTTGGAATACAGGATGGCAAGGGTGCAGAGGGTTGTAATGAACAACCAGAAAAGAACATTGACAATGAATGATCCTTTATTTTCCATTCAGTTTACATTTTATAATTAGATCCAAAGTAAAAAAACTATCAGCGGAAGGAATTTACATTCGACGAACAGCCATTTTTTTTCTACCAACGGGTAAAATCGGTTATTTTCTTCAAAACTATTCAATATTGCCATTGGTCGAGAATTTTTTCGGCTTGGTCTAACAGATTTTCACAGCCTGATTTTTATCTGAAAATTTGATTCAACAAAACGATACAGATATGAAAAGGTTGTCCAACATCTCGCCATTTATACTTTTACTAGTTCCTGTTTTCTTCATGATGATCTTGGCTTTCGCCGCTCCGGTAGCGTCAGAAGATCAAAACAATGAAGTGGCTGTTAAAGCTAGCAGCGTAAAAGTTGTGAACGTTTCAAATGTCTTAAGTAAATAAGATGTCTGAACTGGCCATTGAAACCAAAGGGCTAAACTACCATTTTGGAAATCAAAAGGTGGTTGATGAGCTGTCTTTGCAGGTACCCCGGGGTAGCATTTACGGGTTTTTAGGACCAAACGGTGCGGGTAAAACCACCACGATCAAGATCCTGCTGAACCTGCTGAAGTCGCCTGAAGATACCGTGTTCATCTTTGGTCAGGAATTAAACCATAACCGAATCGCCAGCTTGAAACGTATGGGTTCACTGGTGGAGCAGCCTGCCATTTATGGCCACTTGACCGGGAAAGAAAACCTGTACAACCGCTGCATCCTCCTGGGTGTAAACAGAAGCCGCGCAATAGATATGCTGCAACTGGTGGGTTTGTCGCAAGCGGCAGATAAGAAAGCTTCGGAATACTCCCTGGGCATGAAGCAACGCCTGGGTATCGCGCTGGCACTGTTGGCAGACCCGGAGCTGCTGTTGCTGGATGAGCCGACAAACGGGCTTGATCCGAATGGCATTATTGAAATTAGAAATCTTATGGTGGAACTGACCACCAAACATCATAAAACCATCTTGGTGTCGAGTCACCTGCTGGCTGAAATTGAAAGGACAGCGACACACCTGGGTATCATCAATAAAGGAAAGCTACTTTATCAGGGGCGGATTGAAGGCCTGCAGGAGCTGAATAAACCAACCTTAGAAATTGAGGTAGATCGTCTGGACAGCGCTTCTGCCTTTTTAAATGAACGCGGCTTAGGGGTGACATTAGCCGGCAATTGCCTGCAACTGCCTTTTGACTCCGCGGCGGAATGTGCCAGAATAAACAGCCTGCTGGTACTGAATGGCTTCAACGTTTCTGGTTTGAAGCAGCAAAAGAAAGATCTGGAACACCTGTTTCTCGACATTACTAACCCCAATTAACATGCAGGCGCTCCTGATTTCACTACGATCTGAATTTTACAAGTCCAGAAAGACCCTGGCATTTTGGGCAGCCATCCTGCTGCCGGTTCTTATTTGCGGCATGATCACTTCCGGCACTTACCTGAAGTCGGAAAAGATCCTGAGCATGAACTATCCACCAAACATCCTTTGGATGAACTTCGCTGGTGCTGCATTGGGTATCATGGGCAGCTTAATCCTGCCTTTCTATGTGATCTTTATGGCTTTTTCGGTGAACAACATCGAGCATAAGAACGATACCTGGAAAACGTTGTTCTCGCAACCCCTGAACAAGTTCTCCATTTACAGCGCTAAATACCTGTATGCGGTACTGCTGATCTTCATTTGCCTGGCTTTATTTCTATTGCTGACCTATGGTTCAGGGCACTTACTGCATGTCATGAACCCGAAGTTCAGGTTCAATGAATTCTCCCCCTGGGAGATGCTGTCCAGGGTATATTCCAGGTTGTTCCTGGCATCCCTTGGTATTCTTTCCCTGCAGTTCTTCATCAGTCTGGTTTGGGCAGACTTTCTCAAACCAATGGGATTAGGTTTTATCGGCCTGATTGCTGGTTTGATTTCTGCTTCCAAAGGTTGGGAATATGCGTATACCATCCCCTACTGTCACCCGGTGATGGCCCTGTCCATGAAAAAACCTGGCCCGATCGTGATTTTCACGCAGGAGATCTATTCGAGCCTGATCTATGCGCTGGTATTCTTCCTTATCGGGTACTTCATTGTGGCGAAAAAGAGCATTAAGTAAAATTGTCGTGAGAGAATTATTATCATGGAGATTTAATCTATCTTCCGATATTAATTTAAATGATAATGATTAAAAGATTTACTACGACAATTTTTGCTATTGGTTTCTGTTTTTCTGCCTTAGCGCAGGAAGCTGTAGACATGGCGGCGGTGCAGAAGATCCGTAAGGAAGGGCTGGAGAATTCCAAGGTGATGGACCTGGCTTTTCAGATGACGGATGTTGCCGGTCCAAGACTATCGAACTCTCCAGGTTTGAAACGTGCGCAGGAATGGGCAATGAAGCAGTTTAATGAATGGGGTTTGAAGAACGTTCACTTGGAAGCTTGGGGAACTTTTGGTAAAGGTTGGCAGATAGATAAATACTATGCGGCAACCACTACCCCATACTACAGACCGGTGATTGCATCTCCAAAAGCATGGACCCCTGGTACCAATGGCGTGATTAAATCTGAAATCGTGTTGATCAAAGCGGATTCGCTTCCTCAACTGGATCAATATAAAGGTAAACTAGCTGGTAAGATCGTAATGTTCGATAACAGCAGCATCCGTATGCTGGAAAACTCTTACAAAGCTGATGTAGTTCGCTACACAGAAGAAGAGCTGGATAAGATGGCGAAAGAAGAGGCTCCTAAGCCTAATGCACAGGCTCCGGCCAGAGCTGCAAACCCAGCTTTTGCAGCAATGATGAAAATGCGTGCTGCAAGAGCGGAAATGGCCAAGCGCCTTCAGGAAGAGAAAGCAGGCTTAATCCTGACTTATGCTCGTGGAAGCTATGGTACTTTCTTCACCAGCAATGGTGCGTCTTACGCTTTAGATGCGCCTGCGGTATCTCCGGAGTTAGAGGTATCTTCTGAAGATTTTCTGCGTATTTTGAGGCTTTTAAGAGCCGGTCAGAAGGTAGAGATGGAAGCGGAGATCAAAACTACTTTCTTCGATCAGGATCCTCAGGGTTATAACGTGATCGCGGAAATCCCAGGCACGGATAAAAAACTGAAAGATGAAGTGGTGATGTTGGGTGGTCACTATGACTCTTGGCATGCAGGTACCGGCGCAACAGATAATGCTGCTGGTTCTGCGGTTATGATGGAAGCGATGCGCATTTTAAAGAGCATTGGTTTCCAACCGAAACGTACGATCCGTATTGCATTGTGGAGCTCTGAAGAGCAGGGCTTACATGGTTCAAGAGGTTATGTAGCGAAACATTTCGGAGATCCTAAGACCATGAAGTTAACGGCAGACCAGAAAAAGGTTTCTGCATACTACAACCTGGACAACGGTACTGGTGCGATCAGAGGTATTTACGCACAAGGTAATGCTGGTGTAGCGCCAATCTTCCAGGAGTGGTTGAAGCCTTTTAACGACATCGAAGCAACAACAGTTACGATTGGCAATACTGGTGGTACCGATCACCTGGCCTTTCAGGCAGTCGGTATTCCGGGATTCCAGTTCATTCAGGATCCTATGGATTACAACACCAGAACGCACCACAGCAACATGGATACCTACGACCGTCTGGTTGCGCAGGATCTGAAGAGATCTGCGACCATTGTAGCGGCTTTCGTTTACCATACTTCTGAGCGTGCAGCAGCAATGCCAAGAGTAGAATTGCCGAAGGCAAATCCGGCTGGTAGATAATTTAATGTTGCTTTATTTTTAAGCAGATTAGTGGTTAATAATTCTGAAGCCTCCCCTATGGGGAGGTTTTTTTATGCGCTGCTTGAAAAATAATTCAAACTTTTCTTGGATAACTAAGTTGTTAGTTATATATTGTACTAAGGATTTAGTTATACAGCCTTTACAAGCTCTATACTTTTGAGTATCAATATGTAAGCGAGATATTCTAAACGACCGGACATACACATAAACACGACATAAAATGGAAATTAAAGATTTAACAAAGGCGGAAGAGCAGATCATGCAAATCCTGTGGCAGATTGAGAAGGGGTTCGTAAAGGATGTAATTGACCACATTCGAGAGCCTAAACCGGCTTACAACACGGTTTCTACAATAATCAGGATCTTGGAAACTAAGGGTTTTATCGGCCATGAGGCCTTCGGAAAAGCGCATCAGTATCATCCATTGATCAGCAAGGAAGATTATAAACGCTACGCAACAGAAAAGCTGTTGGGTAACTACTTCGAAAATTCGGTGGAGAGCATGTTCTCCTTCTTCGTAAAAGAGGAAAAGGTCGACCTGAGCGACGTGGATGAAATTCTAAAAATGATTCAAAAACTTAAAAACAAAGCAAAATGACCTGGGCACACTATCTTTTGCAGGCTAACATTTACCTGGTGGTATTTTACGCCTTTTACAAGCTGCTTTTAGAGCAGGAGACATACTTTCAGCTGAACCGCACTTATCTGGTCGCCTCTGGCCTCTTTGCGAGCTGTATTCCATTTATCAGGCTCGACTGGCTCACGCAACAACCTGTTGCGCAGCAATTGTCCATTACCGTTGGCCAACTGGACATGATGGTACTACCGGATGATCAGCAAGGTTCGGGCTTTTTAGCTCCTGGTAATGTGATTGCGATCGTTTATTCCGCAGGATTACTGTTCTTTTTGCTCCGGTTCTGCGTGCAGCTTTGGTTTGTGATAAGAAACCTCTACTTCAGGGCCGGACATCAGGCCGTTCAACAAGGCACAGCTTATTCTTTTTTCAGCCGCAAAGCGGTGGATCAGAGCTTGCCAGGCCAGGAGATCATCAACCATCACGAGGATGTACATTTAAAGCAGTTCCATTCCCTTGATATCCTCTTGTTTGAAGCCATTTCTATCTTGAACTGGTTCAATCCAGTGGTGTACCTCTATAAAAAGGCTCTGAAGGACAACCACGAATTCCTCGCAGATGAAGCTGCTGCGAACTATCAAGGCGACAAGGAGACCTACTCCCTGCTGTTGTTAAGTGCTGCATTTAAAGTTAGTCCCCAGGCGCTTACAAACAGCTTCTTTACTAAACAGTCACTCATTAAAAAAAGGATTTATATGCTACACAAGGAAAAATCAAAGAAAGCTGCTGTATTGAAATATGGCATCTACCTGCCCCTATTTTCAGGCATGTTGCTGTTGTCGTCTGCTAAGCTGCAGGATAACCCTTCAGTTGTTAAAGCTGTTGAGGAGATTCCATTCAATGACCCGCTTAATCTCGCCAGACAAGCGCTACCAACAGCTGAACCAGCTGCTAAATTACTTGTCACCGGTGAGGCTGCAGCAAACCTGCCTTCAAACCTTAATACGAATGTGAATAGCACAGCCGTTCCTGCTATTCCTATGCAGGACAAACCCTACGATTTTGTATCGGTAGACCAGGTTCCAAAATTTCCGGGTGGTATAGAGGAATTCTACAAGTATCTGGGCGAAAACATCAAATACCCGAAAGAGGCTGCCGACAAGAAAGTTGAGGGCAAGGTATTCATGCAGTTTGTTGTGGAAAAGGACGGCAGTTTGAATCAAATTAAGG
Source organism: Pedobacter sp. NEAU-ZC8 (assembly GCF_059278965.1). Taxonomy (NCBI): domain Bacteria; kingdom Pseudomonadati; phylum Bacteroidota; class Sphingobacteriia; order Sphingobacteriales; family Sphingobacteriaceae; genus Pedobacter; species Pedobacter sp. NEAU-ZC8. The sequence continues at coordinate 63,002 of NZ_JCAJXC010000019.1, read as the reverse complement.
TTATTAGCGGTCCTGGATCTGGCACAAATGAAGAAGCTGTTCGTGTACTGACAGCTTCGCCGAAATGGAACCCTGGAAAGATGAAAGGCAAACCAGTACGGGTAATGTATCACCTACCAGTCTCCTTTGCGCTGAGTAAAAAGAGTAATGGAACTCGCGATACCAACTCGACGACTGAAAAGACGACTACCATCAATGGAAAAGTCAGTAATGTCGTAGTTGTAAAATCTAATGGAGGCAGTGTTGAAACACAGCTGAGCTCCCTGAACCTGAAAAACGGTAAGGAGCCGATTTACATCATTGATGGCGTGGTTGCGAACAGAAATGCCATGGAAAAGGTAAATCCGAATGACATTGAAAGTATTCACGTAAATAAAGGGGAGACCACGGTAAACGGCAAACTGGAATCTTCGGGCACGATCAACATCATCACGAAGAAAGCCGGCAAGTAACTGAGCATCAACGATAATTCGCTTCAAAAGAAAACCCCGACCAATACTGGCCGGGGTTCTTTATGTTAACCTTGTCTCGATGATTAAATTTACTAAACTTCCTCTTCAGAAACAAATTTAGCATGGTAAAAGTCTCTGTTCATTCTAGCGATGTTTTCCAGAGAGATTCCTTTAGGACATTCTGCCTCACAAGCACCAGTGTTAGTACAGTTACCGAAGCCTTCAGCGTCCATTTGCGCAACCATGCTTTGTGCTCTTCTATAACGCTCAGGCTGTCCTTGAGGTAATAAGGCAAGCTGAGAGATCTTAGCAGAGGTAAATAGCATTGCAGAAGCATTCTTACAGGTCGCTACACAAGCACCGCAAGCGATACATGCAGCAGCTTCGAAAGCTGCGTCAGACTGTGACTTAGGAATTGGAATCGCATTTGCATCTTGTGCATTACCGGTATTTACCGAGATGAAACCACCTGCAGCGATAATTCTGTCGAAAGCAGTACGGTCTACCGCTAAATCTTTAATTACCGGGAAGGCCTTTGCTCTCCATGGCTCTACAACGATGGTGTCTCCATCTTTGAAAGAACGCATGTGCAGCTGGCAAGTTGTTACCAGCTCTTTTGGTCCGTGTGGACGGCCATTGATGTACATGGAACATGCACCGCAAATACCCTCACGACAATCGTGGTCAAATACAATCGGCTCATCACCTTTTGTAATCAGGTCCTCGTTCAGAACATCAAACATTTCTAAGAAAGACATGTCTGGTGATACATCAGCAACCTTATAGTCGACCAAATTGCCTTGGGATTTATTATCTTTTTGACGCCATACTTTCAGCGTTAAATTCATATTTTCTGTACTCATGATATCCGAGTTTTTGTGCTTAGCAATTATTTATAACTTCTTTGAGCAACTTTAATGTTCTCAAATTTCAGTTCTTCTTTATGTAGCTTAAACTGGGTATCTCCAAAATATTCCCATGCTGCTACATATGAATAGTTCTCGTCGTCCCTTAGGGCTTCACCCTCTGGTGTTTGGTACTCTTCTCTGAAGTGACCACCGCAAGACTCGTTCCGGTTTAGTGCATCGATACACATCAACTCACCAAGCTCAATGAAGTCGGCAACACGGCCTGCTTTCTCCAGCTCAGGGTTGAACGACCCAGTTGTTCCAGGGACACGAACGTCTCTCCAGAACTCCTTGCGAAGCTCACGAATCTCTTCAATAGCTTCAGTAAGTCCTTGTGCGTTCCTGGCCATACCACATTTCTCCCACATGATCTTTCCTAATTTCTTATGGAAGTGATCCACGGATTTCGTACCGTTGATCGACAGGAACTTGTCAATCGTAGCTCTAACCTGATTTTCAGCCTCTACGAATGCAGGGTGATCGGTAGGGATAGGCTTGGTTGCAAGCTCTTTAGAAAGATAAGAACCAATAGTGTAAGGAATAACGAAGTATCCATCAGCAAGTCCTTGCATCAAAGCAGAGGCACCTAAACGGTTTGCACCGTGATCGGAGAAGTTCGCCTCACCTAATGCATATAGACCCGGAACAGTGGTCATCAGGTTGTAGTCAACCCACAGACCGCCCATGGTATAGTGCACTGCAGGATAGATACGCATTGGCAACTCATATGGATCTTCTCCGGTGATTTGCTTGTACATATCGAACAGGTTACCATATTTCTCTTTGATCACCTCACGACCTAAGCGCATGCAGGTTGCTTTATCAGGATTATGGATGTTGTGCTTGTTTGCCTCGATACGGCCGTAACGCTCCGTGTTGGCAGTGAAGTCAAGGTATACCGCTAATTTGGATTTACCTACACCATACCCCGCATCACAACGCTCTTTAGCAGCTCTTGATGCCACGTCACGTGGTACAAGGTTACCGAAAGCAGGGTAACGACGCTCCAGGTAATAATCTCTTTCCTCTTCAGGGATCTCACTTGGCTTACGGTTATCGTCTTTTTTCTTAGGCACCCAGATACGACCATCGTTACGTAACGACTCAGACATCAGGGTTAATTTAGACTGGTGTTCACCAGATACCGGAATACAGGTCGGGTGAATTTGTGTATAACAAGGGTTACCAAAGAATGCACCTTTTTTGTGTGCTTTCCAGGCTGCAGTAACATTACTGCCCATTGCGTTTGTAGAAAGGTAGAATACGTTTCCATAACCACCACTTGCAATTAATACGGCATGGCCGAAGTGTCTTTCCAACTCACCGGTGATCAGGTTACGTGCGATGATACCGCGCGCTTTACCGTCGATGATTACCACATCAAGCATTTCGTGGCGGGTGTACATTTCAACTTTACCCATACCAACCTGACGCTCCAATGCACTGTATGCACCTAAAAGCAACTGCTGACCAGTTTGTCCGGCGGCATAGAATGTACGCTGAACCTGTGTACCACCAAAAGAGCGGTTGTCCAAAAGGCCACCATACTCCCTTGCTAAAGGCACACCCTGTGCAACGCACTGGTCAATAATGTTTGTACTCACTTCAGCCAAACGGTGTACGTTAGCTTCACGAGCGCGGTAGTCACCACCTTTTATGGTATCATAAAACAAGCGGTAAGTACTGTCACCGTCATTCTGATAGTTTTTTGCAGCATTGATCCCCCCTTGTGCAGCGATAGAGTGCGCACGACGCGGAGAATCCTGGAAACAAAAACATTTAACTTTATAACCCATTTCAGCCAGGGTAGCCGCAGCGGATGCACCGGCCAATCCAGAACCAACAACGATGATCTCGATGCCTCTTTTATTTGATGGATTTACCAAAGGCATAGAGGAACGAAGTTTCGTCCATTTCTCGGTTAAATCACCTTCTGGTATATTAGCATTCAATTCTGCCATTTTATTAAGCTTAAACGTTCTAAAATTATTTAATTAAACCTGTATAAATTGCCACAGGCATTAATGCGAAAAGCACAGAGATAATGATGGAATACCAAAATCCAAATGCTCTGATGATAGGCGAATACTTCTTATGGTTCCAGCCTAAAGTTTGGAATGCAGACGCAAATCCATGTAATAAGTGGTATGCAAGAGATACCATCGCAAGTACATAAAGAATAACAATTCCAAGATTCTGGAACTTGTCAACCATCACCGCATAAAGGTCTTCTCTACCTAAAGCATCCTCAGAAGGGATACCGGTAAAACGGGATACTACCCAGAAATCAGATAAGTGAACAATCAGGAAGATCAGGATTAAGGTTCCCAATAGTCCCATTGAACGGGAATACCATTTACTGTTTGCTGATCCATTGTAAGCAGCATATTTTACCGGACGTGCAGCTTTATTTTCATACACCAACTTCAAGCCCTGGTAAATGTGTGCCAGTAAACCAACAAATAGAACGATCTCACCTGCTCTGATAATCCAGTTGTGCGCCATGAAGTCTGCACCCTGATTAAATGTCTGTCCGCCATCGTTCAAAAAGATCAATGAATTCAGGAAAACATGCACAATTAGAAATAAGATTAGAAACAGGCCGGTAATACCCATTATTAGTTTTTTTCCAATAGAAGAGGAAAAAGCGTTTCCGAAACTAGCCATTTGATATTGTTTTTGTTTTTTGTTAGGCAAAAGTATTTAATAAAAGAATTAATCCGGTCCTAACACCTATAAAACTCCCCATAAACTTCAATTTAGAAACATTCTAAGTTTAGTGTAAAAAAAAATGGGAGACAGTTTTCACCGCCTCCCATCATCGAATTAAAAAACCAATTAAAATTTGAATGTATAGTTACCGTTAGGACCTACAGCCACAACTGTAGTCATCCCGGTTTTTGAAGTCGGCAAGGCCGCTTTCACATCAGCGCTGCTGTTCACAGGCTTTCCATTTACAGACGTAATGATAATACCTTCTGGCAGATCCAAGGAGTCGAACAACTTGCCTGGTGCTACTGAGCTTACCACCACACCGTTCTTCACGCCATATTTAGCTTTCAGTGCCGTTGAAGCTGGCGCAAACGAAGCACCCAGTTGCTCAATTGAAGTTCCGGTAGCTTTACCTGCAGCAGCAGTTTTTGGCTGGTCAAGGCTTTCATCGCCTTTAAGCGTTACCGTCACATCCCTGGATTTACCATCTCGCATGATCGTTAACTCCACTTTATCACCAGGACTCATACGGCCAATTCTCTCTTGTAAGTCTGGCGAATCAAAGATTTCAATACCTTGAACCTTTTTGATGATGTCACCTGCTTTGATACCTGCAGCGGCACCACCTCCGTTAGGAACAACGTCGCTAACATAAAGTCCGCTGATTTCTTTCACACCAAGTTCTTTGGCATAATCTGCATCAAGTTCGCGGAAAGAAACGCCAATGTAACCACGTTTAACTTTACCATATTTCTTGAAGTCTTCCAGGATCTTTTTAGCCAGGTTAATCGGAATCGCAAAACCATAACCTTCATTACGGCCAGATTGCGAAGCAATTGCCGCGTTGATACCGATCAGTTCACCATTGGCATTCACCAAAGCACCACCGCTGTTTCCTGGGTTGATGGCCGCATCAGTCTGAATGTATGACTCTATACTTCTGCTTCCAGGACGTTCAGGCAACTTTCCAGTTCTTCTGTATTCTTCATATTCTTCTCTGGTTGGTTGTTGTGCCTGATCCAGAATACCAATTTTACGAGCTTTTGCACTAACAATACCGGCAGTAACCGTGGTTTGAAGATCCAGCGGGAAGCCTACAGCCAACACCCATTCACCCACCTGCACTTCATCAGAGTTACCCATTTTAACTACAGGTAAATTGGCTCCATCTACTTTAATTAAAGCTAAATCGGTATTCGGGTCACGACCCACAACAGTGGCTTCTACCTTTCTTCGGTCGGAAAGGATCACTTCTATTTTAGATGAGTTTTCCACCACGTGGTTGTTGGTCACGATATAACCATCCGGGGTCAGGATCACGCCTGAACCGGATGCCGCTCTAGGTGCGCTGCGCATTCCGCCGCCACCGCCAAAAAACTCTTCCATCATATCAAAAGGAGACTCCACTCTTCTTCCCGAGCTCGTAAATGTGGTCCGGATATGAACTACCGCCGGCGAAACCGCTGAAGCGGCCTGGATAAAATCTACAGATCCTGCCGACGATATCTTTATGGGGTTATTTGCAAACAGCACATTCTGCCTTTCAGCCAACGTCATTCCATCCGTATTGCGCTCTAAAAGTTTATAGGCGCCAATTGCTGAAGCACCACCAACAAGCGCAGCGATCAGTATTATTCCTATTTTTTTCATATATGTGTTTTAGTTAATTTTTATTATTTATCCTGACAGGTTCAAATTTAATACCATATAAACGATATTTGTGCCATCCTAACCTGTTTGGTTTTGTTAAAAAATGTTAAAGGAAAATCCGGAAATGAACAATATACCCTTTTTTAAATACCAGGGCGCTGGTAACGACTTCATTTTGATTGATAACAGAGGACTGGATTTCTCCTATTTAACTGAAAAACAGGTAAACATACTATGTAACAGGCGTTTCGGCATTGGTGCCGACGGCCTGATGCTGCTCCAGAACCATCCAGATTACGACTTCGAAATGCATTACTACAATGCAGACGGCCGTCTGGGAAGTATGTGCGGAAACGGCGGGCGCTGCATTGTCGCGTTTGCGAAAGCGCTTGGCATCATTGACGAGGAAACGAACTTTCTGGCAGTTGACGGTGCACATTATGCCAAAATTTCAGCGACAGGCAGCTGGGTAGAGCTACAAATGATTGATGTTCAAGACATCCAGCTTGATGAGAAAGCCTTTGTGCTTAATACAGGATCCCCGCATTACGTACTGGAAGTTAGCAACCTGGAACAACTTGATGTTTTCGCTGAAGGAAAAAAGATCCGCAACAATGACACCTATAAAGAAAAGGGCATCAATGTAAACTTCATTGAAGATAAAGGTGATCACTATTTCATCCGGACTTTTGAGCGTGGCGTTGAAGATGAAACCTATGCCTGTGGCACTGGCGTAACCGCTGTAGCACTTGCTAAAGCGCATGAAGCGAAAGCAACAGGTCACTTTTCCAAAGCTATCAAGGTTCTAGGCGGCGATATGCGTGTGGAGTATGACTACGATGGCAAATCGTTCAGCAACATTTTTCTATGTGGCCCTGCTGAGCAAGTATTCACCGGCCAGATTCAGATCTGAACTTAACCACTGGCGAGTGTATATCCTGATGCTGACGCTGCAATTCAACACTGTTAGACCTTGCTTACAAATGCTATTCTGATTCCGCCAGATGCGCCGCCAGGCCGATCTTGATTTCCCCAAAACTGTAATCCCTGCCTAAATGCTCGCGGATTGGGTTAAGCTGCATGGTTTTTAGCTCCCTGATCGCAGACATGATCTTGCTCAACTTCCTTTTATCCATCAGCCCCGTAGCAGGAATCTCCTGAGTAGCTACATAATGTGCTAAATGCGCTTCTACAGTGCCAGCAACAAGCTTGCGCTCCCTAGCAATCTCCGCAACCGACAATCCTTGCCTATGTAGCTGCAAGGTAAGCTCTTTGGTATCCACTTTTGGAACCTTCTCCTTAGGCTCCGCTTTCTTCTTTGTCGTTCTGCTTTTTGGCTTTGCCTTGACCTCGTTAAAGTCGAGCGTGTTATTCGGCATGTTGAAAACCTTCTGCAACTGAAACGCACGATCTGCCTCGTTCAACAGCTTGTTTACATCATCCTTTGTAAACTCCTGCTGCTCCATCGTCGCCTTCAATAAAGCTGTCGCCTTGCGGATAGACTTGAACTTCTCATAAAACAAGGCCTCCATCTCCAGCAATTCCGTCAGAAACGCCACCACCTGCTTGTCTTGTTTTACCAGCTCCATGCGCTCGAAGATGTTCTTAGACATCTGCTGCAACTGCGGATTGAAGTAGTTCTCCGCAGCCAAGGTACGTTCCAGCAGTAACCGCATACCTGCTTCAGTCCTATCCTGGTACAAACGCAAGATCTGCGACATGAACTTGTTCGCATGCTGCTTCAGCGCAGTAAGCTCCTTTAGCAGGGCTTGCGCCCATTTATGATGCTTCTGCTTGGCCGACTTACTCATGTCCTTTGTGTAAGAATGCACGTGCTCATACACGTAGTTGTCCAGCGCAGATAGATCGAAACACTTCAACAGGTAGTTCCTCAAGAAGTGCTCGCTTTCCGCTTTAACCTGTTCCCCTAAAGCATCCACCTGCTGTTTGCGACGCGAGAACAGATCTACATTCGGATCCTGACGGATACCTGAACCCGCAAGCAGGGAGGTTAAGATTAAGCCATCCAGCGACCGTAACCTCGACAGCGCTACATAGATCTGGCCAGGTGCAAAAGCACCACCAATATCAATAATGGCCTTATCGAAAGTTAAACCCTGACTCTTATGGATGGTTATCGCCCAGGCCAGCTTGATCGGGTATTGCGTAAACTTACCAATAACCTCTTCCTTGATTTCATTTGTGACTTTATCTGTGGTGTACCGGATGTTCTTCCAGGTATATTTCTCCAAGATGATCTTCTCATTTACCCCTTCTGTCTGCACCGTAATGGAATCCTTCTGCAGATCGGTAACTGTGGCAATCTTGCCATTGAAATATCGCTTCTCTGGTGTCGGGTCGTTTTTGATGAACATCACCTGAGCACCCACTTTAAGCTCCAAAACATGCTCTGCCGGGTAAGAAGATTCGCTGAACTCATCCTCCACCTCCGACTTATAAAACCAACTCGGAGCCTTCAGTGCTTCCAAACTGCTTCTGTTCATCAGATCAGCCTTTTGGTTATGCGTCGTTAAGGTGATGTATTTATCATTTAGATCCGGCACAAAGTTCTCGCGGTAGTAAGATTTCAGCAGGGCCATATCCTGCTCCGTTACGGAATTGTTCCGAAGGTTGTTCAGCAGACTGATGAAAACCTCATCTGCCTGCCGGTAGATCTTCTCCAGTTCAATGTACACTGGTGGATTTTGCTGTAAAGCTAAAGCATCAAAAAAGAAAGCGCTCTTGTAAAACTCCCCAAGCAGGTTCCATTCTGAAGATTTTACCACGGGCGGCAGCTGGTGCAGGTCGCCGATAAAAAGCACCTGTACACCCCCAAAGCTCTCGTTGCTCTTGCGCACATAGCGGAGCACCATTTCAATGGCATCCAGAAGATCTGCTCGAAGCATACTCACCTCATCAATGATCAAGAGTTCCAGATCCAGAAAGATCTTCCGCTTGGTCGCATTCATCTGCAGGTGACGGGTGATGGTTTTCGGCGTGTTGTATTGTTGATTGTAATGACTGTCGCCCGAAGATGGCTGCTTCGGCAGGTAAGTACCGAAGGGCAGTTGAAACAGCGAGTGTATCGTTACCCCGGCAGCATTGATGGCCGCAATACCTGTTGGCGCCACAATGACCGCCTTTTTATGTGTAACCTGGATCAGGTTCCTAAGAAAGGTTGTCTTACCTGTACCCGCCTTTCCTGTAAGAAAAATATGCCTTGAAGTATAGTTGATAAATTTGGCAGCAAGTTCAGCAGGATTCGAATCAGTCATGCACAAATTTACAAAACTAATCGGTCAACCGGCCAGAATTAAGAATACGTAAAGCAATATTAACTTCAATAACAGTGTTGCTTCCGAATTATTTAGTGCTTTTCAAACGAAGTAAAAAGACACCTTTGAAAGTTCCAGATTCACGTTCAGGATTGTCGCTAAAATCTATTGCTGTGACCAGAAAAACACCACTTACATACTTATTATCTATAGGAATCTCCATCCCATGCTGCGGCAGTTCATAACCCTGAATACCGGTTTTAATAAACTTGAGTTGTCCTGCAGCAAAGGCCGCATCAACACGATTTTTCACCACACTAACATCTATGGTATCTGTTATTTCCTGCATCTTAACCGAAAGCTTATAAGGCCCGAGCACTGCTACCTCTACTTGCAAGTCTTCAAGTTCAAACGTGATATCATTTCTGTACTCCGGTAGTGGAACCGCATAATCAAAGCCCCTCACCTGAAGCGGCCGTTGAGATGTCGCCCGGTAGACCTGGAAGTTTCCAGTGTTGGAATTATCCTTAACCTTTAGAATTGCCAGTGCCGTATCAATTTGCCTGGCTTTGACATCATACTTTAATTCGCTGCCTCCTACCCGTTGCTCAAAACGATCTTGCAACGGCTTTAGATCCCTTGAAGTAAAGGACTGCAGCGACATTATACCATGATTTTGCACCAGATACCTGATGATCTGTGGCTTTTCTTTCTGGGCAAAAGCATCATCCTGCTTCAGCATCTTTTCCAATCGTTTCGTCTGTGAATACTTCGAAACCATAAAAGCACTCTGCGGTCCATAAACAGCAAACAAAGCCAGAATACATAAGCTCACCGGTATAAATTTGATGTTCTGCTTTTTGCTGAACAAATTGTACCCCGTTACAATCGTGAGCCATAGCGCAAGAAGAATCAAAATGTACCTTGCCTCGGTTATTCCATAAACAGAGACCCGCTTCCATACTGCCAGCAGGAGTAGCACAACAAGGGGAACCATCATCACATAGAAGAACCTGGCGAAAATGCGCATCCAACCATTCCCTTCCTGGTCTTTAATCGGATAGATCAACAATAACGACAAGATTCCTGCGACAGCATAGCCTAGAATCAGTGTAGACACATAACCTTTGGGAAGCGACCAGCTCATGAGAATTTTCCCCTCGTAAGCCAGCAGAATAAGCAGGTAAACACTTAACAGCGGTATCAGTACATACTGTGTAAAGATCTTTAACCATTTAGGATATTCCTGCGGCACTTCGTTGATCGCCTTATAATCCTTGGGCACGCCAGATAAAAAGAATATGGTCATAAACCCGACCATCGTCAGGCACACAATATAGCCATACACATTGCCCGACATTTTCAAATCAAAGAGCGCATTGGTGGAACCAACAGCGATGTACAAGCCGATTGTAAGCACAACCGAAAAGATTCCGGCGGCTATGAGCTGCAGGAACAAGCGCTCATTATACGCCCAGAAACCATTAACATTACCCCGGCTAATGAAAGGCGCAAATGAAACCAACAGGTGAAAAGCAAAACCCAGTAACAGCATACGAAGTACATCCGCATCATATAATACCGGATTTAGCATCACATACAAGAAAATACAAATCAGAACTGCAGCTAGCCGTAGTCCCCACTTTCTCATTGACGAAAAACCATGGCTTTCTGCAAACAAATCAGCAGCAAGTAGCAGTGTCAAAGCAAAGTTGCAGCACGCCAGCAGCTTATCGATAAAACCTAATGATGGTTTCTCAATGCGCAAAATGCAAACACCAACGGCAACAATCGTAACCAGAACCTGTAACGGAAAGCGACGGAATACCGCCATAGTTTCATCCAAAAGGGATTGAAGAGAAGGTAGTTTCATGCTGAACATTTGCACTAAATGTACTTCTTCAGCTGTTAATTAACCAATAATTTATACCCCTTACCATGAACATTTAAAATCTCGACATTCGGATCCTCTTTCAAATACTTGCGCAGTTTGCTCAAAAACACATCCATACTGCGGCCATTGAAGTAATTATCATCATGCCAGATGCTCAATAAAGCCTGTTCGCGGGTCAACACCGAATTCTTGTTCAAACAAAGCAACTGCAATAACGCCGCTTCCTTGGTCGACAACTTTTGCTGCTGCCCATTGAAGTAGATCATCTGTGTCGTGAAATCGAAAGTGTACTTTCCTATTTCGAACTGCGTCTGTACAGGTCCACTAGGTTCAGGCTCTTTTGCTGCCACACGTTTCAGCAGCGCATTAATCCGCAGCAGCAGCTCTTCAATCCGGAAAGGTTTGGTGATGTAATCATCACCACCCAGATTATACGCCGAGGCCTTATCCTCCATCATGGCCTTTGCTGTCGCAAAGATGATCGGTACATGTTCATCAATCGCCCGGATCTCTTTACCCAGGGTAAAACCATCCTTTTTCGGCATCATCACATCCAGAATACAGAGGTCGAACTTATGTTTGTTGAACGCCCGTAAACCTTCATCTCCATCGGTAGTTAAAACCACATCAAATTTCCCCTTCAGCTGCAGATACTCCTGCAACAATATACCCAGGTTCGGATCGTCCTCTACTAATAAGATTTTTTTCATCGGTTTATATTCTAGTTAATGTGATGCATGCATAGACCTGGAAAACCCAGGAAGGTTTCATTTGATCAGCGGTAAAGTAATGATAAACACCGTACCCTTGTCTTTCTCGCTCTGCACTTTGATCGTACCACCTAGTTGCTTTACAATATCCTGAACATAGTTCAGTCCAAGACCAAAGCCTTTTACATCATGCAAATTTCCGGTGGGCACCCTGTAAAACTGATCAAAGATCCGCTTGGAATGTTCCCGGGTGATCCCGATACCCCTGTCGGCAACCTCTACAATCAGGTTTTTCTCCGTGTTTCTCGTGCGACAAGTTATTTGTGGCGCATCAGCGCTGTACTTGATGGCATTATCGATCAAGTTATACATGACGTTCGACAAATGCAGTTCATCGCCCATAATGGTTGACTCCGTAGCATCCAACTGCATGGTTAAGGTTGCACCATGTTTCTGAAGCTGCAAATGCATACTTTCAGTTACCGCAACCATCAGGTCATTCATGTCTACCGCATTCCTTTCCAGTTGCAGCTCATTTTTTTCCAGCCTTGCGATGCTCAACACCCGTTCGATATGGTTGCCCAATCGTACATTTTCATCATAGATAATGCCTGCAAGCCTGTTAATGCGACTGGTGTCTTCAACAACCTCAGGGTCTTTCAGTGCTTCACTGGCAATCATGATTGTCGCTACAGGCGTTTTAAACTCATGCGTCATGTTGTTGATGAAATCATTCTTCATCTCCGATACTTTTTTCTGCCGTAGGATAGTATACAAGGTATAGGAGAAAATAAAGATCAGCACCAACAAAAGGATACCTGAAGATGCCATCGTCACACGCATGGTGTTAAATATTGCCACATTCTTATCCGGGAAACTCAGGTACAACATACCGGGATCGCGGATAATATCATTAAACAAGGTCGTTTTGAAAGTATTTGCCGGCATTACCTCATCCATCGGATTAGAAGCCTTACTATAAAGTACCGAATCCTGTTTTGCCAGCTTCACCCAAAAGTCGTAATCCAGCGTAATATTTTTATTCAGCAGTTCCTTCCGGATCAAAGTATCCAGCACATCTTTGGAAATCCGCTGGGTTAGTGGCTCATTCACATTGTGCATCTCCTTTGCCGCCTCTTCCACCACATCCACATCATCGGTATTGTACAGCCAGGAAGTATCAGATTCCAGTTGCTTTAAACTCTCCTGGTACCTGCGCTCCGCAATAGCCTCTTCACTTCTAAACTTGGCAGCAAGTCCCGCATCCACACTCGGCAGGGAGATCTTGTATGGGCGCCCATCAACCTTGCTATACGCAAGATAGCGGATGCTGTCGGGCAGCTTACTTAGTCCCATGGTGAAGGTTTTCGCATTCTCATGCTTCATGCTGTTCCGCATCTTACCGTTTACCATGTTGAAGTTTTCATCCAGGCCGATACTCACATCAAAGTTCAGTGGTGTTTTCTCCTGGTCGCCAAGGGCGATGAACTCCGCTTCAGAAACAATGGTTGGATACAGGAACTCCGCGCGGATTACGCTATCCTGAAAGTTCAGGTCGGCCAGTATCCTTTTCTGCTGATTGAACCGGCGTTCACGTTCATCCTTCAGCTGCTGCTCCTTCAGTGCCGCAATGGCCTTAATCTGGTTTGCACGGTCCATACGGCGCTTGGTACGCCATTCTACGTCTTTTTTGTTGTAGTGCTTAAACGCGTACCGGCGCTGCACCTTGCTCACCACCTGACTGAGTGCCTGGTTCACATTCTGCTCAAACAGCTGAGAATTGAGGCTATACGCCTGTTTGATGTAATACAACTGCATTACAACAACACCCAGCAAAGCTGCTGTCATCAGTCCTGTGATAAACCAAAAATTCCTCTTCTTCATTATACTCAGGTAAAATTAACGAAGCCCTGTGGGAAAGATTTTAATTTAACATTTTTTAACAGCATAAAAAAAACCGGGACCCGCCCGGCTTTCGCATTAAATTGTTTCCTTAAAAAGCTCTTAGAAAGGCAAGTCGTCGTCATCACCTGGCTTGCTGCTCAGGTCAATCGGCGGTGCATAATCAGGTGTAGCACCTGCGCCTGCATTATTGCTTATAGTATTGATTCTCCAAACAACCATACTGTTGAAGTATGATGTTTTTCCAGTTTTATCTGTCCAGGCACGTCCGCGAAGGTTGAAAGAAACTTCAACTTCATCTCCTACTTTTAAGCCATCAAACAAAGAGGTTTTATCCTGCATTGCTTCAAATCTTAAATATTCCGGATAGGTCGGGTTTTCTGCATACTCCACAATCAGGTCACGTTTTTTGAACGTTTCACTGATTTGTTGTACTGCTCCGATCTCGTGCACTCTTCCTTTAATTTCCATAACAAATACGCTTTTATTCTTCTTGCAAGTTCAAATCTCTATAATTTTATTGATAACTTCGCACAATAATTATGCAAGTTTTCCACACCAAAAGTAAGGTTATTATAACCTGTAACAAGAGGCTAGCCAGCTACCTTGCCGATGAAGTTTCCGCATTGGGTTACACCATCATCAGGTCTTTTCCTACCGGCGTTGAGCTTAACATTACCCTCACGGAATGTATAAAACTCAATTTAAACCTTCGCTGCGCAAGCCAGATCCTGTACCAGCTGAAAAGCTTCAAGATCAACAGCCCCGAAGAACTCTACCGCGAAGTGGTCGACATGCCTTGGGAAGAGCTGATCGATTTCGCCGGATATTTCTCTGTTACCTCAAATGTGGATAACGAAACCATCACCACACCACTGTTCACCAACCTGAAAGTTAAGGACGCAATTGTTGACCGCATCAAAGAGAAAAAGGGTATCCGCCCGAATTCTGGTGCCGACGCCAACAAGACCGTAATTCACCTTTACTGGAAAGACGAAAACGCAGATATCTTCATTGACACCTCGGGTGAAACACTTGCCAAACACGGCTACCGTAAGATTCCTGGAAAAGCGCCCATGCTTGAAGCGCTTGCTGCAGGTGTAGTCATGAGCACCAAGTGGGATATGAAATCGCCTTTCATCAACCCCATGTGTGGATCTGGAACTTTAGCCATTGAAGCGGCATTACTGGCCACCAACCGTCGCCCGGGACTGTACCGCATGAACTATGGTTTCATGCATATCCTTGGCTATGATGAGCAGGTTTTCTTCGCAGAACGCCGCATACTTAAAGATCAGGTAGTTAAAAACCTAGACCTGACCATTGTTGCTTCTGATATTTCAGAAGATGCTGTTGATGTAAGTCGCAAAAACGCGAAAACTGCAGGAGTGGATACGCTGATCACTTTCGAGGTCTGCGACTTCGCCGAAACCCCAGTTCCACAGGATGCCAACGGCGTTGTGGTTTTCAACCCGGAATATGGCGAGCGTCTTGGAGTGCATTCACAGCTCGAGCTTACCTACAAACGCATTGGTGATTTCATGAAAAAAGAATGTAAAGGTTATACCGGCTACATCTTTACGGGCAATCCAGATCTTGCAAAGAAAATCGGACTTAAAGCTGCACGTAAACTTGAGTTTTACAATGGTAAATTAGATTGCCGTATGCTGGAGTACGAATTGTATAGCGGTAGCCGCAGACCAGAAGGCGAACGCCCGGTAAAAGACTAGAAACTTCAAAGAAGCATGCAAGAACAGGAGATCATTCAGCAAACTATTGATTTTGTAAAAAGAACACTGGCTGGTGCCGAAGCTGGCCACGACTGGTTTCATATTGAGCGTGTTTACAAAACTGCATCAACCATAAACGAATCTGCACAGGCCGATACCCTGGTGGTATCACTGGCGGCTTTGCTGCACGATATTGCCGACAGCAAGTTCAATAACGGCGATGAAGAGATCGGTCCACGGATCGCCGGTGAGTTTATGGCAAGCCTGAACCTCGCGCCTGAAATCATCCTGCATGTAAAACAGATCATCCTGAACATGAGCTATAAAGCAAGCCTGGGTACCGTGAGTTTCCACTCCAAAGAACTTGAGGTGGTACAGGATGCTGACCGCCTGGATGCTATTGGCGCCATCGGCATTGCCCGCGCTTTCACCTATGGCGGCTTCAAGAACCGCGTGCTCTATGATCCTGCCATTCCTCCGGTAGAAAACATGAGCAAAGAAGCTTATAAGAACACCACTGCACCGACCATAAACCATTTCTACGAAAAGCTATTGCTGCTAAAAGACTTGATGAGAACGGAAAAAGGCAAAGCAATGGCGCAACAAAGACATGACTTCATGCTCCAATACCTGGAACAATTTTACAAAGAGTGGGAAGGCAAACGCTAATATGCTAATATTTTTAGCCTGATATTTGCTATCTTTGTTAGTAAATATCATCCTATGTCTGAACGTATTAGAGAAAAGCTGAATATTCTTGCTGATGCAGCAAAATATGACGTTTCTTGTTCCTCCAGCGGCGGCACCCGTAAAAACGACAACAAAGGCCTTGGCAATAGCCATGCTTCCGGAATCTGCCATACCTACACCGAAGATGGCCGCTGTGTTTCCCTGCTAAAGATCCTGCTCACCAACCACTGCATTTTCGATTGTGCCTACTGCGTGTCCCGCAAAAGCAACGACATTCAACGTGCTGCCTTCACCGTAGAAGAAGTGGTAGAACTCACCATGAACTTCTACCGTCGTAACTTCATTGAAGGACTGTTCCTCAGCTCCGGTATCTTTAAGAATGCTGATTTTACGATGGAGCGATTATTACGTGTGGTTAAGAAACTCCGCCTGGAAGAGCGCTTTAACGGTTACATCCATTTGAAGACCATCCCGGGTGCCAGTGAAGACTTGATCCGTGAAGCGGGTATGTATGCCGACCGGATGAGCATCAACCTGGAAATGCCAACGGAAAGCGGACTTAAACTGCTCGCACCTGATAAATCACACCAGGAAGTGATCGATCCCCTGAATATGGTGCAAAAGCAGATCCTGCAGTTCAAGGAAGAAAAGAAGCTGATCAAAAGCGTTCCGAAGTTCGTACCTGCAGGCCAGAGTACACAGATGGTGATCGGAGCTACACCGGAAACAGATAAGGACATCATGCAAACCGCAGATACTTTCTACAAAAACTTTTCTTTAAAGCGCGTCTATTATTCCGGATACATCCCAATCAGTAACGATAACCGACTGCCGATGCTGGGCAGTCAGCCGCCATTAATTCGCGAAAACCGGCTCTACCAGACGGACTGGCTCATGCGCTTCTATGGCTTCAATGTCAACGAACTGCTGAATGATGCCAATCCACACCTGGACATTGATATTGATCCCAAGCTAAGCTGGGCACTGCGGAACCTGCATTACTTCCCGATAGACATCAATGTAGCAAACTACAAGATGATCCTGCGTGTACCAGGCATCGGCGTTGGCTCTGCCAAAAAGATTGTACAGGCGCGTAAGTTTGGCAAGCTGCGCATCGACCAGCTAAAGAAGATCGGAGTGTCCTACAACCGCGCAAGACACTTCATCAAATGTGCAGATACCCCCTATCAAATGAAGGATTATCAAAGTACCCAGATCAAGTCTTTCATCCTGGCCGAAAGTCAGAGTAAATACCTGAAACACGACACCAGCCAACTTATACTTTTTTAATGCAGACCTACCTCTTTGATGGCAGTATGGAAGGCCTGCTCAGCGCGGTCTTCGAGTGGTTCGAGCGCAAGCCCGGTGAAGTAAACCTGCGCAATGAACGGCTGTACCAACCAGGCGCATTTGAACAATGTATGCAGGTCCTGTCCAACGAGCAGCAGGCTGCCCGCGTATGGAAAAGCTTGCAGCAACGGCTGGATAAAGGCTGGGTTCGTCACCTCACCTGCGCCTACCTTTCCGAAAAACCTGAAACACATGAACACCTTTTCCAGCTGATCTGCTACCTGTTTCAAAACCCGCCAGGGGCCGAAAACAACTACGGCAATGAACATGTGCTTGAAGTGGCGCAGATGGCACGCAAGGTAGAACGGGAAAAGCATCGTATGGAAGCCTTCATCCGTTTTCAGCATGCCGCAGACGGGATCTTCTATTGCGGCATCGACCCTGATTTCAATGTACTGCCCCTGCTTGGTAAACACTTCCGCAACCGATATCAGGATCAGCAATGGATCATCTACGACCTGAAACGCCATTACGGGCTCTTTTTCGACCTGAACACGCTGGAAGAAATCACCATGCAACGGGCAGAAGAGCACAACCTGATGAACACTAAGTCGGATGTACTATCGGAGAAAGAAAACCTCTATGCCCTTTTATGGAAAGACTACTTCAAAAGCACCAACATTCCTGCCCGTAAGAACACCAAACTACACGTACAGCATGTACCGAAACGCTACTGGAAATACCTTACTGAAAAACAGGTATAATTTTGATGAAATCATCATGTCAGCTTAATTTGAAATTTAAATAATACTCGTAGCTTACACACATGAAGTTAAGCGTCCTCGTATTAATCACTGCTTCAGCAGTAGCCATCTCCATTGCTCTGGTAAACTTCCATTTTCAGGGTAGCCTTTATTACATGCTGGTATCTTTCGGGGTATCATTCATCACCAGCTTTATCGTATTCTACTACCTGTTAGAGAAGTATATCTACTCTAAGATCAAGCTGATCTATAAGCTTATCCATAACCTGAAACTTGGTAAGGATCTCAAAGATGCTTTGGGTGAATACGTAAGCAGCGACCCGATCAATGATGTGGAACATGAGGTTAAAGAATGGGCACGCGAGAAAAAGAAAGAGATCGATGTGCTTAAAAAACAAGAACAATTCAGGCGCGAGTTCCTTTCCAACGTATCACATGAATTTAAAACGCCATTGTTTGCCATTCAGGGTTATGTGGAAACCGCGTGTGACTGCCTGCATGATGACCCGGATACCGCGAAAAACTTCCTGAACAAGGCCGGCAAAAACGTAGAACGTTTAAGCTACCTCATCAATGACCTGGACTCCATTTCCAAGCTGGAAACTGGTGAGATCCCAATTAATTATGAGAAGTTCGACTTTGTACATCTTGCCCGTGAAATCATGGATGGCATGGAAGACAAAGCAAAAGCTAAAGGCATAGTGCTGTCTTTCAAAGAAAAATACACCACGCCGGCAATGGTCTGGGCAGACCGCGAGAAGATCCGTCAGGTTATGATCAACCTGATCCAGAACTCCTTAAAATATGGTAAAGAAAATGGCTCTACCGCCATCAAGATCTTTGAACTGCATGATCAATACCTTATTGAAGTGACGGATGATGGCATCGGCATCGACGAAAAACACCTGCCAAGGCTTTTTGAACGCTTCTACCGGGTAGACTCTCACCGCGCCCGTGAAGTAGGTGGCACAGGGCTTGGTCTGGCCATTGTGAAACATATTCTGGAGGCACATCAGCAAATCATCTCTGTACGAAGCACCCTGCTAATCGGGACCACATTTGCCTTTACTTTAGAAAAGAAGAGTTAGGTTGTCAAATTCTAAAAAGGTGCCCCTTGGCTAAAACCAACAAATTAGTTTGCTTGATCGAGCAGTCTCTTGGGACGTAAGTATGGCGGTACCGGATCTTGGAATACATATCATCAATCATTTAATCATGAGTCGAGTAAAATTCGCTTTTTTGCTACTCGTACTAACAATCTTTAGTTGCGAAAAAAAGGTTACCGAGGAGGAGTTTGAACAAGATGTTTTGAACGAGATATTTTTAAAGGTTGTTGATTCGACCTATAAGGATCGAAGACTTTATACAAGTTTCCCGGAAAGCGGGAAAGATGTTTTTGATCATAAGGGGAATTGGATTGGAAAAGACACCGTTGGCCAATATAGAAAAGATGTTGTTCATGAAAAAAGATTGGAAGCTTCAAAAAATGACACACTTAACCTCATCATTGCTATTGGAAAGGGCGGCTTGATCGACGACAAAACAGAATTACAACGTTTTAATAGTCGGAAGTTCACGTTTAAGCACCTTTCCGAATTACAACCAGCCGCTGAATATGAGAACTGGATTGCTAAGTACCCTAAGTTTGCAGGTGTTTTAGTGTTTTCTAATATAAAGTTTGATGTTACCAAAGAACATGGGTTCTTAAATGTAAGTTATTATTGTGGAGGAAAATGTGGTCTGGGCTACAAAATCACTATTAAAAAAATCGACCATAAATGGGTGATCAGCAAAGTTGAAGATACATGGATTTCGTGATCCGAAGCCGAAAGAAGGACTGACTCCCTACTGGAGACATAGAGACAAGCCATGTTGCTCGAGGAAGAAGGACATCAATAATCAAATAATCCAAAAATGAAATCAGTGGGTTGTTGCTTACTGGGAAGAAGCTGAGCTTGGTGAGGCTATTGAAGCAGAATAGTACGAAATGACTAGAGACAAAACGCTAAAAATCTTTCAACCTTTAGCTATTTTTATAATATGAGAAAGGTATCATTTTGTTTAAACATTAGTCTGGATGGCTATTGCGATCACACCATAGGCGAGCCTACTGAAGAGCTGATGGAATATTTTACTTGGATGATGGACGATGTGGATCTGCTTTTTTATGGCCGGGTCATGTATCAGCTCATGTTTCCTTACTGGGCCGATGTTGCAAAAGACCGCTCCGGCTCTGCTGCGGAAATCCGGTTTGCGGAAAGGCTTGTCTCCATTGACAAGGTGGTGGTGTCTCGATCTCTGGAAACCATGGACAGCAAGACTACAATCATCAGGGATGACCCAGCAGCTGAACTACAAAAACTGAAAGCGCAGCCCGGCAAAACGATTTCGGTTGATACCGTAAGCATGTTGCCCGAACTGATGACGGCGGGCCTGATCGATGAATTTCATTTAGTTGTGCACCCCGTTATAGCGGGCAGTGGAAGACATTTACTTAATGCCGGCAGCCTCCCCGAAAAATTTAAACTTGAACTGGTAGAAACGCGGACCTTCAAGAATGGCTGCATAGCACTTCACTACCGTAAGAAGGAATAATGTTAACTGATTAAAAGGTAAATATTCTGAAGTATAAAATATCTTAGCACCAGAAACGCAAAAATATCCAAATCAAATTAATGAAATCACTTTATTGTTCTGTCATCTTCCTGCTATTATCTTTTTACGTTCAAGCACAAGAAAATACTCGCTTCATTACTGGATTTTCAGATACCATACCTTCAAAGATCTTAAGACAGGATCGTGAAGTTCTGATACATATTCCTAAAAGCAATGGTGGAGCCAAAATAAAAGATCGAGGTAATTATCCTGTGATCTACCTGTTGGATGGTATCGAAAATTTTAATAGTGTCGTAAGTATTACCGAGCACATGGAAGAAACAAGCCTGTGTCCTCCAATGATTGTCGTTGGGATAGCGCAGTCCGACAGGTTAGCTGAATTAACAACCGGGTCTGATAAAGATTTTAAAGGGTTTGTTGGAAATGGAGAGAGGTTTATGTCTTTTATCGAAAATGAGCTTATACCTTACATTGATCAAACTTATCCTACCACAACATATAAAACCTTTATAGGCCATTCGGTAGGTGGCTTAACTGTGATGAATACGTTACTTCACAAACCGAATTTGTTTAATGCATATATTTCCCTGGATGGTGCCTTGTGGTGGAATAAGGCGAAAGTTGTAGAAGAGGCAAAAACCATGTTACCTACTCACAATTATAAAGGAAAAACGCTGTATATGGCTATGGCAAATCGATTGGAAAGAGGAATGGATACGCTGACTGTCCAGAAAGATACAAGTGAAAATACAGACCTTATCCGGGCGAATTTAAGGTTCATAAAAGAACTCCAAAAAGCAAATCAAAATCAACTACGTTACAGATTCAGGTTTTACGAAGATGATAACCACCCCTCTGTCAGGTTTATCGGGGAATATGATGCACTTAGATACATTTTTGATTTCTATAAACTTAGAATATACGACAGTGAAATGGCAGATCCGAACTTCAGTCTGGATTCGTTGTTAGTGGCGCACTATAACAATGTTTCTATGCAGATGGGTTATACCATAAAACCTGCTGAACGCCAAGTGAATAGTTTAGGTTACCAGATGATCGCTACCAAACAGTTTAAAAAAGCAGAATCGTTATTCAAACTCAATGTTGCAAACCATCCCAACAACGGGGATTGGTATGACTCTTTAGGAGATTTTTATGTTGCTGTCGGCAATAAACCCAAGGCTATAAATGCTTTTAGAACAGCTTTAAAGCTGAAAAATATTCCGGAGAGCAAAGCAAAATTGGAAAAGCTACTTAGTGAAAAGAAGTAACTTTGATTATAGGCTTAACAGAAGATTACACCAAATCTCCCGATCCTAATTCCCGGAAGCCGAACTTTGACAACCTACCTGTAGCCTACCACGAATGTACCCCTAGCGTCACATTACCCAATCTGCCTTCAATATTCTTCTTTTCATATTACATTATTGTGAAGTGTTAACATTAACTTAACATTGCATGGCTACTTTTGCAAGGTATTCAAGTTTCCAAAACACATACAATGAACAACCTTTTTAAGTTCTTTACCCCAAAAGACAAAAAATTCCAACCCCTCTTCGAGCAGGCTGGCAGCAACATCCTTCGGATCTCAGAAGCTTTACTACTTGCATTAAGCACCACTGATCTTGAAAAAAGAAAAGAACACATTAAAGAGATAGAACGCCTTGAGCACGTTGGCGATGACATTACCCACTCTATCTTTCTTGAACTAAGCAAGAACTTTATCACGCCTTTTGACAGGGAAGATATCCACGCACTAGCCAGTGCAGTTGATGATATCGCAGATTATATCCACGCATCTGCAAGCAACATCGAACTATACGCGATCACCAATATTGGCGATGCCATGATTAAACTTGCAGAACTGCTGGTTGAAATGTGTACTGACCTTGAAAAGGCGATCAAAGAATTGAGAAGCTTTAAAAACATCAGGGTTATTGCTGATGCCTGTGTAAGGATCAACAGCGGCGAAAATCAGGCAGACTACGTTTGTAACCTGGCGATTGCACGTTTATTTGAGTTTGAAACCAATGCCATTGAACTGATCAAGCAAAAAGAAGTGCTGCAGACCCTGGAACTGGCAACAGATAAATGTGAGGATGCAGCAAATGTGCTGGAATCCATTTTGGTTAAAAACGCTTAAAACAAAGTAAAATGATAACTACCTTATTGGTTGTAGTAATTGTACTTGCTATTGCGTTCGACTATATCAATGGTTTCCATGATGCAGCAAACTCGATAGCAACCATTGTATCTACCAAGGTACTCTCCCCCTTCCAGGCTGTGCTCTGGGCTGCCGTGTTCAACATGGCTGCTTACTTCGTTTTCACAGACCATAAAGTTGCAAATACCATTGCTAAAACCGTTTTTGAAGAGTTTATTACCCTGGAAGTGATCTTATCCGGATTGCTTGCTGCAATTGCCTGGAATCTTTTTACCTGGTGGTTCGGCGTACCATCAAGTTCTTCGCACACGCTGATCGGTGGTTTTGCCGGCGCAGGTATGGCGAAAGCACTAACCATGGGTAGCAGCGCCTTTGCTGCGGTAAACTTTGCACCGATCTTAAAAGTAGTTGCCTTTATCGTGCTTGCCCCGGTAATTGGTATGATCATCTCCGTGCTGATCTCCATCATCATCATGCACATCTCCAAAAATGCAAGGCCCTCTACCGCTGAAAAGTGGTTTAAAAGACTGCAGCTGATTTCCTCCGCGGCATTGAGCTTTACACACGGTGGTAACGATGCGCAGAAAGTAATGGGTATTATCTATGTGGCCATGATCTCTGCCAATGCTTTATCTCCTGGCGATGCCATGCCAGAATGGATCCCGATAAGCTGTTATGCAGCCATTGGTTTAGGTACCATGAGTGGCGGCTGGAAGATCGTGAAAACCATGGGTTCTAAAATCACCAAGGTAAATGCTTTTGAAGGTGTTGCAGCAGAATCTGCAGGTGCCGTGACCTTAGGTATCACCGAACATTTCGGTATCCCGGTTTCCACGACCCACACCATTACCGGCTCGATCGTCGGTGTAGGTTTACTGAAAAGGGTGTCAGCCGTACGTTGGGGTGTAACCGTAAGCCTTCTATGGGCATGGGTACTAACCATCCCGGTTTCCGCAACCCTTGCAGGTTTAACCTATGCCTTTGTACACTACGTGATCTTATAATGAAAAAACCTGCCGAGGCAGGTTTAAAAATCAATATTCAACTTCATTACAAAAGCTGGATCAGGCGGGGTTTCCCAGTTCGGTCCAGCTTTTAACAGTCTAAGGGCTTCCGCATCGTAAACTTTCCCCAGGCTCTTGTAAACCATGATATTCTCCGGCCTGCCATCTTTACCAATCGTAAAAGACAACTCTACGGACTTACCAATCGTCTCTTTTTTCGTCAGCTGATTGTTTTCTTTCAAATAGCTGAAATAGCCTGGCCAACCAACCGTTGGTTTAGCCTTATCCATGGCATGTGCCGGATCCAGGTTCACTTCAACTACTGCCGGTGCTTTTGCCTTTTGATTGTTGTTATACTTCATCCAGAAGATGATACCCCCCAGGATGAAGATCAACGCTGCGGTAGCAGCAATACTCAGGCGCTGCCCGGTAATCACTGATTCTTTTTTACTTTCTTCATGGCCAGCAATGCGGGTTTCAAGCTGCTTTTGCAACAACGATAAGGACTGCCTGGATCGCTTTGGCGACTGGCTCAATCCAGCCAAGGCCTGCGCAACAAAAGGATCTTCCAGGGCTTCACGTTCCACCCGGTACATCATCTTGTCATCAAGCTTACCATCCAGGTAATCTTCAAGCACATCAATATCTAACCAGTTACTGTCCTCCACTATTTTTTTCAATACAGATTTTTAAATTTCTTTTGCCATTCTGGATGTAGCTTTTAACCTTTTGCAGGTCGTATCCCGTAATAGCTGCCACTTCTTTGTAGTTCTTCTCCTGCAGGTAAAACAGGTCTACACTGATCCTTTGTTCCGGGGGAAGGGTTTCCATGCACATTTCCATGGTACTTAGCTGCGTTTCCTTAGCATTATCCATATCAAGATGCACAAAATCACTGTTTTCCACAAGTCCTTCCTCCAAAGAGACCACATTATTTTTGCTCAACTTCCGCAGCGCCATTAAACAATGGTTCCGGGTAAGCACATGCAACCAGCTTTTGAAGTTCTGAATCTGGTGCAGCTTAACTTTCAGCACGAGCTCCTCGAAGATCTGCATCACCGCATCCTCGCTTTGCTCCTCATCCTTGAAGTAATTCAGGCAAACACCATATACCAGGTGCATGTAGCGATTGTACAGCACACCAAGCAATTCCAGGTCGCCCGTTTGCTGGTACCTGGATATTAATTCAGCATCTTCCAGCTGTTTTAATTTGGTGTTATCTTTTATAAACTTCAAAGCGT
Organism: Pedobacter sp. NEAU-ZC8; assembly: GCF_059278965.1. Lineage (NCBI taxonomy): Bacteria > Pseudomonadati > Bacteroidota > Sphingobacteriia > Sphingobacteriales > Sphingobacteriaceae > Pedobacter > Pedobacter sp. NEAU-ZC8. The sequence goes on along the minus strand of NZ_JCAJXC010000019.1, from coordinate 38,000 downwards.
CATCTTATAAAATCAAGTATAAAGAAAATTTCTCATTCCTCTTAGGAGAATCAACGACAAACCGCCCGAAAAAATTACTGGCTGAAAATTTGCAATTTTGCCGGTATGAAAAAATCATCTTTAAGAAATGCTGTGATGCTGACCATTGCCTCCTGCTTTCTATTTATCAGCAGCTGCGATGTGCAATCACAAGCCCAACTGGGAAATATTCTGAAGCAGGCAGGTGCCACAGGCACCCCGAGCACGCTTGAGATCGCCTCAGGCATCAAACAAGCACTGGAAATCGGAACTTCAAACGGAGCAGACAAGCTATCCGCGAAAGACGGCTTCCTTGGGAATATGGCCGTAAAGATCCTTTTCCCACCTGAAGCGCAGAAAGTTGAAACCGCCCTTCGTGGTGTGGGTTTGGGCAGCGTGGCTGACAATGTAATCACCAGCTTAAACCGTGCTGCGGAAGATGCGGCAAAAGAAGCCAAGCCGATCTTTCTTGCCGCCATTAAACAGATGACCATTACAGATGCTACAAACATCCTGTTGGGCAAACAAGATGCTGCCACAGACTACTTCAAACGTGTTACCACCGCACAGCTGATGACGAGGTTCAGCCCGATCATAGGCTCCAGCCTCAATAAAGTAGGTGCAACAAAATACTGGACCGAGGCCGCGAACAGCTATAACAAGATCCCATTGGTAAAACCCGTTAATGCAGATCTTACAGCGTATGTAACTCAAAAAGCAATTGACGGCATGTTTGTACAGGTTGCCCAGGAAGAACTACAGATTCGCCAGAACATCAACGCACGCTCTACTACCCTGCTTAAAAAAGTGTTCGGTTACGCAGATAAAAACAAGTAATTAAGTGGCATAAATCGAGGTAGCACTTTCGGTTCCTGGTCGCCTCTTCGCCGCCTATTGTTCGCCTTTTCTTCGCCTATGCTTCGGCTCCAGGTGAAGAAAAGGCGCTAGGGAGGCGCTGAATAGCCGAATCAGGTCTTTTTGATATCCTGATTTTTTAGTATTTTCAGAAAATTAACTGCTTATGTTATTGACGTTCATCAATCTGGGAGCAACAGAAATATGGCTCCTGATACTCTTCATTTTCTCTACGGTAGTCTTTGCTGCCTACAAAGTATTAAGAAACGAACGTGGAATTTCCATGATCTTTTGGCTGGTTGGGATCTTTGGTGTTCCACCAATCTTTGCAATGATCTATCTGCTGAAGACCTACGCATTCGGCAGCAGCTTAGCAAGAACTGGCGAACAATAAACGAATATTTAGATCATATGATTGTTAAGGGCTGCTTTCAGGAAAAAGCAGCCCTTAACAATTAACTCAGATGCCCCTGAATTTTGGTAACCAGGTCATTCACATCGAATGGCTTAGCAATGAAAGCTGTAGCACCTGCTTCGGCGGCTATTTTATTTCCTTCAGTGCTGGCGGAGATCACAATAACCGGCAGCTCCTTTGTTCTGGCATTCTGGCGAAGTGTTTTCAGCACCTGGTCACCCGAAAGTACCGGCATCCATAGATCCAGCAGCACCAGATCGGGCTGTTTCTTTTCAATCAGGTTGTAAATATTCAAGCTATTCTGTTCAGGAATGACGTCAAAGCCGGCATCTTCCAAGATCAGGCCGAGCATGTCCAAAATGCCTTCATTATCATCACAAACTAGTATTGTCTTATTCGTCATTTCCCTTTTGATTTAATGGCAACGTAAAACTGAATGTTGAGCCTTTTCCTTTTTCACTATCCACCCATAATGAACCTCCATGATTCTTCACGATCTGGTCACATAGGTATAATCCGATTCCCATTCCAGGAAAACGTTGCTGGATCTCTCCAACGCGGAAAAACCGTTCAAAGATCCGCTTTTGATTTTCATAACTGATCCCCATTCCAGAATCCATCACGGACACTTTAATGTAGTCGCTTACCAAGGATAAATAGACCACCACTTCCGGAGATTCAGGCGCGTATTTAATTGCGTTAGAGAGCAAATTTGTTATTACTTGAACAATATGCGGTTCATCACCATTATACGTTATGCCAATTTTTCCCTTAATAACAATTTTCGGGCCTACAGAAGCAAGCTGCATGGCTTCGACAGTTTCTGCCACCATCTTATCAAAGTCAAAATAGGCCCTATGTACTTCGATGTTACCCGTTTGAATCCTGGAAACATCCAATAACTCAGCAATCAGGTTATTCAATCGGTCGATGTAGCTGGCAGTTTTAGTGACAATAGACCTGTACTTTTCACTTGCATTTTCGGGCATTAAGCGTTCTAATACCTGTACATACCCTTTTATGGTTGTAAGCGGTGTTTTCAGCTCGTGACTGGCGATAGAAAGAAAATCGTCCTTTCTCCGTTCTATCTCCCGGCGCTCCGTGATATCTTCAATCGCAAGCAGGATCCGATCTTTATAATTTCCCTGCAACTCCACCCGGTAGGCGTTCAGCAGCATTAGCTTCTTGCCGATGTATGGAAAGTCATGTTCCACCTCAAAATTCTCCACTGGATTGCTGGTTGGTAAAATGCTTACCAATAATTCTTTAAGTTTAGGGATATCCCACTGCCCATTACCAAGATCATAAAGGTGCTTTCCAACGGTATCTTCAATATTTACTTTGAATGTTCTCAAAAAATGATCATTGGCACTTAATACGTTGAATTTCTGGTCGAGTACAATTAAGCTTTCCCGAACGGTCTGGATAATACTTGCCAAATAATCTTCACTATCTTTCAAGCTTTGCGTACGCTCTTCGATACGCTTTTCCATCAGGTCCTGCTGCATCTTAAGCTCCTGCTCCGCTTTTTTGCGAAGGGTGATGTCATTCTGCACCCCTATGAAATGGGTTACTGTACCTTTTTCATCCCGGATGGCCGACATATAAAGCTCGTTCCAGAAAAGTTCTCCGTTTTTACGGTAGTTGCGAATTTCTACACAGCAGTCCTGACCATTCTGAACCGCGTCCCGCAATACAAACCTCATTTCCTGATTACGATCGTCTTTCTGCAAAAAGCGACAGTTATGGCCAATGATCTCAGATCTCAGGTACCCAGTCATTTTTTCGAATGCAGCATTGCAGTAAATAATGGGATTATCCGGCTGTAGGTTATCGGTCAGGATGATACCGGAAATTGAAGCATCGATAGCCTTTGAAATAAGTTCAAAGTCCTTTTTGGTGTCTTGGTGGCTAAAAGAGAACTCACCGTTGTTGATATTGTCCAATGGTAATGTTTATTGAAAATCTGAGATTCAAAGTAAGTTATTATTCCGCTAACAACAAAAAAGCCGCCAAGGTTCTCCTGGCGGCTCAATTATAGGATGATGATCGTTAAGGAAGTAAGGTATCTTTGATATTTTCGATGATGCCTTTATCCATGCCACCTGTCATTTGTTGCTCTTGAGCAAAACCTTTAACATCCGGTGGGCCTAGTTGAGGCTCGCCACCAAATGGCTCAGCAGGCACGTATCTGAACTGACCTTTTCCATCAATCGATGGTCCACTAGCCCAGCGCGCATCGGGAGCAACAGTCGGTTTTTCGATGTTTGTAGATACAAAGGCATAGTCGAAGGCCTCGACATGATCTGCCATCGGGAAGGTGTTTGGAATTGGAAGGTTTACACCTACACCACCCAGGTCTTCCAATACTGCCAGCCACTGGTTCTGGTGCATGGCATCACGGGTAATCAGGAAGGACAGCATATCTTTCATACCAGGATCGTCGGTTAAGCCGTATAATCGGGTAGCCAGCACACGGCCAGTAGATTCCGCCATCACGTTTGCATACATATCTGCAGCGATATTTCCACTACCTACAACCCATGAACCGTTGAATGGAACGCCGTTCGCATCAACAGCCATGGCCGCAAGTCCTGAAGACAGCACGTGTCTTGGATCCATCCCACCTAGAATATTGCTCACCAATGGGTTTTCTCCGGCAATTTTATCTCTCAACTCGTGCGTTGCACCTTCAAGGTTCAGGGCAACAGCAGTACACAGCATTTCAATGTGCGCAATTTCCTCGGTACCAGTATCCAGTAGCATGTCGCGGTATTTGTTTGGACCACGGTTTCCCCATGCCTGGAAAAGATATTGCAGACAGACTCTGATCTCTCCTTCAATACCGCCAATGGCTTGTTGCAGGAGCTTAGCAAATGCGGGGTTTGGTTTTTCTACGCGTACCTGGTACTGTAGCTTGTTGTCATGATAGAACATAGTTAATTCGTTTTTGGTTGTTTAAAATAGGTTGACGGAGATTTCAACAAGTCAGCTTCCGCCGAGGTTTCAGAAACCAAAACTTCAGGTAGTAAGAGAAGAAAAGAAGGGTATATTTAATCGTACAAAGAGCAGCCAAGAAGGTAGAATACCCAAGCAGCTACATGGATCCCTGCAACTTAACGAAGCACACCCTCTGAGCCCTACATACATGATTAAAATTACACCCGGAGTTTGTAGGCATTAATCCTAAGGTCGGTTTGCTGATCTCCTTTGTTACAATAATCTTATGTAATTGTAATCCGCAGATTGCTTTATTGCTGATTGATAATCTTAGCTTAACATCGTTGTAATACTTGCTTGATAGTTTCGCCTCATCAAACAGCAAGTACATGATAAGACGATTACTACTACTTCTATTTATTTCCGTTTTGGGCTTAAGCGCCTCTGCACAAAAAACAGGGATTATTTCTGGTAAGGTCACCAGTCTGGAAGGCAATATCTCAATGCCAGGAGCAACCATCCGACTGTTAAATGCCGGAAATAAATACACCGTATCCAATCAGATCGGCGATTTTGAATTCCTGAATGTACAAGCTGGCACCTACCAGATTGAAGTAATGTATATTGGCTATGGGTCGCAACGGAAAGAGGTTGTTGTTGATGCTGGCAGAAATACCAGTGTCAATCTTGTATTGGGCAGTACCGCAGAAAACCTTCATGACGTGGTGATCCGCGGCGACCGTGGCCTTGGCCAGGCACGGGCACTGAACCAGCAGAAAACAAACCGTAACATCAGCAATGTCATATCATCCGATCAAGTTGGAAGGTTCCCGGATGCTAACATAGGCGACGCATTAAAGCGTGTGCCGGGCATCACCATGCAAAACGATCAGGGGGAAGCACGAAATATCATCATCCGCGGATTAGCACCTGCACTGAACTCCGTTACCCTAAACGGCGATCGCATACCATCCGCCGAAGGCGACAACAGGAATGTGCAAATGGACCTGATCCCATCTGATATGATCGCAACGATCGAAGTGAATAAAACACTGACCCCGGATATGGACGCCGATGCAATTGGTGGCTCAGTAAACCTGATTACCCGGGCAACACCGAATGCTGAGCGCATCTCCGCAACACTTGCAGGAGGCTATGGCCCCATTCGTAAAAGCGGCATTGTGACCGGCGGACTTGTTTACGGCAACCGTTTCCTCAACAACAAACTTGGTGTGGTGGCCAGTGGATCCTATAACAACAATGACTTTGGATCGGATAACATCGAAGCCGTTTGGGTGAAAGATGAATTCAATAACACTTATGTGCAGGAATCTGATATCAGAAAATATGATGTGCAACGGATTCGCAGGAGTGCCGCCCTGGCTTTAGACTTCAAGTTTAACGAGAACAACACCATCTTTGCCAATGCCATATACAACTGGAGGGATGACCGCGAGAACCGGTTCAGAACGACCTATGACAACCTTGTACCGACTTATAATGGAGAGACCATTACTGGCTTTACGGGGGACATTAAGCGGGAAACCAAAGGCGGCATTGCAAACAGCCGGAATAGAAGCCGCAGGCTGGAAGATCAGCGCGTGCAAAACTATGCTTTAAGAGGTGAGCACCTGCTGAATGCCAAGCTGGATCTGGACTGGTCCGTAAACTATGCTACCGCCAGGGAATTCAGGCCAAATGAACGATATATTGAGTTTGAACAAGAGAATGCAAGCATGTCTGAGGACCTCAGTAACTTGCGGAAACCATTGGTATTTCATACCGGTAATGCCTTGAACTTATTTGAGCAATCTGCACTTTCGGAAAACAGAGACCATACAGAAGAAACTGAACTTGGTGGGAAGTTAAACATCAGGATTCCTTTTTCAGTGATTTCAGGTCAAAAAGGAAGATTGAGAACTGGTCTGCGCGCCAGGATCAAAGATAAATCCAGGAACAACATCTTCTATTCTTATGAACCTGAGGATGAGCGTACCCTTTCCGAAGTACCGGGGAACTATTATAGCGGCCAGGGTTTCAATCCTGGAAGCAAGTTCGTACCTGGTGCATTTGCATCCGCAAGCTACCTTGGCAACCTGAACCTGTACGACCCCGAGCTATTTACACCTGAACTTGATCCTTCGGAATTTCTCTCGCAAAACTATAAGGCCAAAGAGCACATCTATGCAGGTTACATCAGGTGGGACCAGGATTTCAATGATAAACTGTCTATGATTGTCGGCGCAAGGATTGAAAATACACGCATCAACTACACCGGGAACCGTGTACTGGATGAAGAAGAACTGGAAGCTGAAATCAACACCAAAAACAGCTATACGAATGTGATGCCCGGGCTTTCTTTCAAGTACGATGCAACCAATGACCTGGTACTTCGGGCAGCATTTACCACCGCACTTGCCCGCCCCGATTATTATGCGCTTGCACCTTTCGTGAATAACAATGCTGCAGATACGGAAATCTCGGCAGGTAACCCGGCCTTGAAGGCGACCTATGCATACAACTTTGACTTCATGGTGGAGAACTACTTCAAGTCGGTCGGTCTGGTCTCTGCAGGTGCATTTTACAAGAACCTGAATAACTTCATCTACACCTATAGCAACAACCAGTACACTGCTGCAAACTTCGCTGGCGACTTCCCTGATCAGGCAAACCCAATCCCTTCTGCTGAAAGCTGGACCTTTATCCAGTCCAGAAACGGCGATAACGTTGATGTATATGGGTTTGAATTCGCTTTCCAAAGACAGCTGGACTTTTTACCAGGAAAATTTCTGAAGGGTTTTGGTATCTATGCAAATTATACCTACACCAAATCCAAGGCAAAAGGAATTGCAGATGAGGGAGGCACGGAACGATTGAATGTTACTTTACCTGGTACTGCACCACACATGCTCAATGGCTCCCTGTTTTGGGAAAACAAGAAGTTTTCTGCCAGGATATCTGCTAACTATACCTCAAGTTACCTCGATGAACTTGGGTCTGAGGAGTTCAACGACAGCTATTATGACAAGCAGTTCTTTCTTGACCTGAATGCTTCATACAAGATCCAAAAGCACATCCGGATTTTCGCTGAAGCCAACAACATCACCAATCAGCCCTTGCGTTACTACCAGGGATCCACTGCACTAACGAAACAACTTGAATACTATCAGGCACGTTATAACCTGGGACTTAAATTCGATTTCTAGGCTGCAAGACAGAAAACCCGCAGAACCCAGGCCTAAACTAATGCCCTCCGGGCGCCAAGATTATGATACAAAGAACAACAATATTATACCTCGCGATCCTTGCTGCACTAAGTTCATGCAGTAGCAGCAAACTGGCTTCCATTCAACCCAATGCCTTAAAACCTGTGGTGGTCACCCAGCCGACACCACATGATACGGATGACCCTGCAATCTGGATCAATCCAGCAGACGCCAGCCAAAGCCTGATTGTGGGAACAGATAAAGACAGTGATGGCGGACTTTACCTCTACAATCTTAAAGGAGAAATCATCAACAAATCAGAACCACTGAAAAGGCCAAATAATGTTGACATCGCTTATCAATTTCAGCTCGGCAACCGAACTTTAGATATCGCAGTGACGACGGAACGGGAAACAAATAAGATCCGCATCTTCTCCTTACCGGACCTGAAGCCAATTGACAACGGCGGGATCCCTGTATTTGAAGGCGAAACGGAGCGTGATCCAATGGGCCTCTCTATTTATACCAGGCCCTCAGATAAGGCGATATTTGTGATTGTGGGACGTAAGACCGGCCCATCCGGCAGCTATCTGTGGCAGTATAAACTGGAAGAAAGCAAAGGCGCAGCGACGGCTACGGTGGTTAGAAAGTTTGGCAGCTTTAGCGAAAAAAAAGAGATCGAAGCGATTGCTGTAGATAATGAACTTGGTTACATCTATTATTCAGATGAACAGGCTGGCGTAAAAAAATACTATGCGGATCCTGATAAGAAGGACGATGCGGAGCTGGCTTTCTTTGGACAGAACGACTTCAAGGCAGACCATGAAGGTATTGCAATCTATAAGAGTTCAGCAACGACAGGTTACCTGTTGATTTCGAATCAACAAAAGAACACCTTCATGGTTTATGCTCGTGAAGGCAGTGATGGTGATGCGAATAAGCATACGCTATTGGCCGAAATCCCGGTTTCTACCATTGAATGTGATGGTGCCGATGTGACTAGTGTAAACCTGGGCGGACAATTCCAAAAGGGCATGTTTGTAGCCATGAGCAATGGTATGACTTTTCATTTGTATGACTGGAGACCTATACAGGCTTTGATCGATCAGGCTGGTAAATAGCTTGTTGCTGCTCCCGTAACTAGTTTAAGATACATCTGGATTTTAAATTAATAAAGGTTACTTTTATAGGAGTAATAACAAAAAGTATATTGGATTTTAAAGATTTTAATTTTAACCCTGATCTATATGAGGGTTTATCGGCGATGGGCTTTCGAAATGCCACGCCAATACAGGAGCAGGCCATTCCTTTAATTCTGGCAGACAAAGACCTGATTGCCTGCGCGCAGACGGGTACAGGTAAAACCGGCGCCTATCTACTGCCGGTGATGAACAAGATCAGTTTACAGGAAAACCGTCATAATAACACCTTGATTCTGGCTCCGACCAGGGAACTTGCACAGCAGATCGATTTGCAGGTGGAAGCCTTGTCTTATTTCACCAACATCAGCTCACTGACCGTATATGGTGGTGGGGACGGTATCGCCTATGAGCAGCAAAAACGCTCAATGCGTGAGGGTGTAGACATCATCATTGCCACTCCAGGCCGGTTGATCTCCCACCTTTCCTCCGGATTACTGAAGCTGGATCAGCTACAACACCTGATCCTGGATGAGGCAGACCGCATGTTGGATATGGGCTTCTATGATGATATCATGAAGATCATCAGTTTCCTGCCGGAAAAGAGACAAACCATACTTTTCTCGGCAACCATGCCGCCAAAGATCAGAACACTTGCTGCAAAGCTGTTGCATAAACCTGAACAGGTGAGCATCGCCATTTCACAACCCGCAGCAGGTATTAACCAACAGGCGTATTTTATTCACGATAGTCAGAAGGTAAAGCTTTTGACGGAAATCATGAACCCGGAGGTTTACCCAAGTGTACTCATTTTTGCTTCGACCAAGGAGAAAGTTAAGAATTTGGGTAAGGTGCTGCGAGGATTGAGGTTTAAAGCGGAAGCTTTCCACTCTGATCTGGATCAGAAAGAACGTGAAGCAATATTATCAGAGTTTAAAAATAAACGTGTACCTGTACTGATCGGTACGGATGTACTGTCGAGGGGAATTGATGTGGAAGGTATTTCACTGGTGATCAATTTCGACGTACCACATGACCCGGAAGATTATGTACACCGGATTGGTCGTACAGCTCGTGCAGCAACTACCGGGACGGCCATCACGCTGGTAAATGATAAGGACAAGCGTAAGTTTGCCAATATTGAAAAGCTGATTGATAAGGCGATTAACCGTATTCCACTGCCTGGGCATTTTGGCCCTGTAACGGAAAGTGAGACCGCCGAAAAACCGGCGCACAATAAGCCAAGGCGTAAGTTCTTTAAGAAGAAACCGCAAGCGAAATAGCCTATGCCGAACCTAGCTCCTTTAGCAGAGCGCATGCGCCCACAGAATCTGGATGAATATGTTGGCCAGAAACACCTGGTGGGTCAGGATGCGGTACTGAGAAAAGCCATTCAAAGCGGCCAGCTGCCTTCGATGATCTTTTGGGGCCCTCCGGGTGTGGGTAAAACCACTCTGGCCTATATCATTTCGAAAACACTGGACCGCCCTTTTTTTAACCTCAGTGCGATTAACTCCGGGGTAAAGGATATCCGTGAGGTGATAGACCGTGCTACGGCACTGAAAGATAGCCTGCTAGGCCTGCCCATCCTGTTTATTGATGAGATTCACCGCTTTTCTAAGTCACAACAGGATAGTCTGCTGGGTGCTGTAGAACGTGGATTGGTTACGCTGATCGGCGCAACAACGGAGAACCCTTCTTTTGAAGTTATCTCGGCTTTACTTTCCCGAAGTCAGGTTTACATATTGAAGTCGCTGGATGAAGCGGAGCTGAAAGGCCTGCTGGAAACCGCCATTGCCGAGGATGTGGTGCTTAAGCAGAAGAACATCACCTTAAAGGAACATGAAGCGTTAATCAGGCTCTCTGGCGGCGACGCCAGGAAACTGCTGAACGTGCTTGAAATAGCCATAAACGGCATCGGCGGCGACAACATTGTGCTGACCAATGAAAGTGTGCTTGCACATGCGCAGCAGAACCTGGCCATGTATGATAAAGCGGGTGAACAGCATTACGACATCATTTCCGCTTTCATCAAATCCATCCGGGGCTCGGACCCGAATGCCGCCGTTTACTGGCTGGCGCGTATGATTGAAGGTGGTGAAGATCCGCTGTTCATCGCCCGAAGGCTCGTGATCCTGGCTGCAGAAGATATCGGCAACGCCAATCCAAATGCCTTATTATTGGCGAACAACTGCTTCCAGGCGGTAAATGTGATAGGATTTCCGGAATCCAGGATCATCCTTTCCCAGGCGGTGACCTATATGGCATCATCTGCGAAAAGCAATGCGGCTTACGAAGCCATTAACAAAGCGCAGCAGCTGGTGCGGGAAACTGGCAATTTGCCAGTACCGCTGCACATCCGCAATGCGCCAACGAAGCTCATGAAGAACATTGGCTATGGTAAAGATTACCAGTATTCACATGGCTTTGAAGGGAATTTCTCCGAACAGGAGTATATGCCCGAGCAGATCAGTGGCACCAAGCTGTTTGATCCGGGTAAAAACCCTGCAGAGGAAAAGCTACGGGAAAAACTGCGCCAGAATTGGAAGAAGAAATATAACTATTAAATATGCTGAATACATTTTTAAGTCACCAGTGGAAGGGCTTTTTCCGGGCCAGAGGTAAAGGAACGAGCATCGCTGTCCAGATCATTATGGGCTTGCTGATCCTCTACCTACTGCTTTGTGCATTAGCGGTCGGCTTCTTTATGGATAAGCTTATCCACCAGCTTTATCCCGACCGCGCGGTGATGGATGTATTCAACGGCTTGATCCTATACTATTTTGCACTTGAATTTTTATCCAGGATGCAAATACAGGAGCTGCCTACACTGGCCATTGTGCCTTATCTGCATTTGAAAATTCCGAAGCGTAAGCTGGTGAACTTCTTAAACATACGGGCTATTTTCTCTGCCTTTAACATCTTCCCGCTGTTCCTGTTCTTCCCCTTCATACTGATGAACGTGATGGGAACATACGGTGGTTTTGCGGCCATGATGTACATGCTTGCAGTGGTATCCCTTTCGATTTTCAATAACTACCTGGCGCTATATGTAAAGCGACTTTCCATATCGAACACCCGCTTTGTCGTTATCGGATTCTTAGTGCTGATTATACTGGGTTTACTGGAGTATTTTAAAGTGTTCTCCATTGCTGCAGTTTCCGATCAGATCTTCAGCGCTGTGGCGAAACAACCACTCATTGCCTTGGTGTTCCCTTTGGCTGCGGTTGGGGTCTTTATTATGAACGCGAACTACCTGCGCAAGAACCTGTACATGGAAGAACTGCGTTCGGGCGAAGAAAAGAAGACCAGCACAGACTACCCTTTCCTGGATCGCTTTGGTGCTGCTGGTCAGCTTGCGGCCCTGGAGATTAAACTGATATTGCGCAATAAACGCAGCAAATCTACGGTATCTAAAGGCTTGCTATTCATCTTCTATGGATTGCTTTTCTACAAGCAAAAGGAACTCGATCAGAACAACTTTGGTCTGATGCTTTTCGCCGCAGTGTTCATGACGGGCAATATGGTGCTGCTATATGGGCAGTTTATGTTTGGCTGGCAAAGTGCTGAATTCGATGGCTTGCTGAGCAATAAGGTGCGCGTACAGACCTTTTTCCGGGCGAAGCTGCTACTGTTTACCTTGGCTTCTACGGTATTAACAGCGGTGGTGAGCTTGTATGGCTTCATCAGTTGGAAGATCCTGGTGGTACAGTTCGCGGCTTATTTCTTCAGCATTGGGATTGCTCCAATTGTGGTAATGTACATGGCCACGTTTAACTACAAGGCCATTGATATGAAAAGCGGCTCCAGCTTCAATTGGCAGGGTGTAGGTGCCACCTCCATGTTGATGAGCCTGCCGGTATTCCTAATACCATACCTCTTCTACGTGCCATTTAACCTGATGGGAAAGCCTTACTGGGGCCTCGCGGCATTGGGTATTGCAGGTTTAATTTGCTTTTTAAGCCGCAGCTTCTGGATAGACGTATTAGTGAATGCATTTAACAAGAGAAAATATAAAATCGCCGAAGGCTTCAGAGAAAAATAATGATTGTAGAAATTAAGAACCTAAAGAAGATCTACGCGGAACGTACCGTGGTGAATATTCCGCAACTGCAAATTAATGAAGGTGAAACCATCGGCTTGGTGGGGAACAATGGCGCAGGTAAAACCACGCTGTTCCGCATGCTGTTGGACCTGATCCGGCCGGATGAAGGTGGTATCTTCTCTAAAGGCGAGAATGTAGCTAAAACGGACGATTGGAAGAACTATACCGCATCTTTCCTGGATGAGAACTTCCTGATCGATTACCTGACACCGGAGGAGTATTTTATCTTTATTGGCAGTCTGCACAACATGACACGTGCTGATGTAGAGCAGTACCTATTGCGGTATGTGGAGTTTTTCAATGGCGAGATTCTGAACAGCGGCAAGTACATCCGTGACTTCTCTAAAGGCAACCAGAACAAGGTGGGCATTGCAGCGGCATTGATGCAGAACCCTGAACTGCTGATTCTCGATGAGCCATTCGCCAACTTAGACCCGACCACACAAATACGGTTAAAATCCCTGGTAAAAGGCTTAAGGACAACACATCAGGTTACGACGATCATTTCAAGTCATGACCTCAACCACGTGACCGATGTATGCGACAGGATCATCCTGCTGGAAAAAGGCATCGTGATTAAGGATATACAAACCACAGAAAATACGTTACAGGAGCTGGAAACCTACTTCTCGGAGTAATACTGTTTAGAAAACAGGGCAACTTACACAGTTGCTCTACACACTTTTTCTCACCTTAATTCTTGGTACTGCAATATTCTTGTTAGTTAACAATAAAAACTAATAAGCATATCTTGGCATCAGGTTTGATTTAGCCCCGGTTCAAAACATACATTATGATTATCTCAAAATTTAAAACAGCAACATTAAGTATAGCATTGGCTATCGGTGCAATGGCATTCCAGTCATGCGATAGTTTAACTAAAACACAAAAAGGTGCGGGTATCGGTGCAGCAACAGGCGGCGTAATTGGTGCCATCATTGGTAAAAAAGCAGGTAACACTGCAGTAGGTGCCGTATTGGGTGGTGCTATTGGTGGTACCGCAGGTGGTTTCATTGGTAAAAGAATGGATAAGCAAGCTGCTGAGATCGAGCAGACCTTACCAAATGCAGAGGTAATCCGTGAAGGTGAAGGTATCATTGTAAAGTTCGACAGCGGTATTTTGTTCGACTTCGACAGCAGCAACCTGAAGGAAGCTTCTAAAGACAACATCAAAAAGCTTGCAGCTTCATTAAATCAATATCCAGGTACAGACATTAAAGTTATCGGTCATACTGATAGCCGTGGTACAGAAGCTTATAACATGAGTTTATCTGAGCGCAGAGCAGCAGCGGTAAAAGCTTATGCGGTAGCTCAGGGCGTGCCAGCATCAAGGTTATCTACCGTAGGTAAAGGTTTTTCAGAGCCTATTGGTGACAACGCTACTGAAGCAGGAAGAGCAACCAACCGTAGGGTTGAGATTGTAATTGTTGCAAATGATGACTTGAAGAAAGAAGCTAAAGCACAAAGCTAAGTGAGTTTACATTGAGCATTATCAGCCCTTCCTAAGGGAAAGCGACCAAAAAATAAAAAGGCCTCCTGCGATGCAGGAGGCCTTTTTATTTGAATAAGATTCTTGTATGATAAGGTTCTTCGCCTTTAGGCGTTGAATTCATCGCCGTAGATTTCCTCGAAATAGGTAACTGCCAATGATTTCAGCAGTAGCTCCTGCTCCATCATGGCAAATGCAGGCACTGGTTTTATTAGCTTCCAGTGCGGCCAGCCATCCTGATCGAGTCCTTCGAGTTCGTAAAAGCCCATTTCACTTAAAAGCCTGCAGGTGGCGATATGCATCAGCTCTTCCTTTTGGCGCTTGCTGTATTTTCCGGGGCCTTTTCCCAACTCCTGTACCCCGATTAGAAACAGGATAACCTTCAAGTCCGGCTCATCAGAATCAAATTCCTTAGCGATCTTTTGCTGCAAAATCTTCCATTTTGCATGAATTTCTGAAGGTTTCATACTGCAAAGATACGCTTATATGCTTACTTTTAAACTATGGAGAAGATCATCAACACTGGCCTGCTGGCTTATGGAATGTCTGGAAAGCTGTTTCACGCACCTTTCCTGTCCGTACACCCGGGCTTTAATTTAAGCGCAGTTACCGAACGTAATGAGAAGAAAGCACATAAAGATTACCCGGAAATAAACAGCTACGACAGCATTGATGAACTGCTAAATGATCCTGAAATAGAACTGGTGGTGGTGAATACACCAAACTTCACGCACTACGATTATACCAGACAGGCACTGCTGAAAGGCAAACATGTGCTGGTCGAGAAGCCCTTTGCTGCTACGGTTGAAGAAGCACAAGCCTTATTCGACCTTTCCCGGGAAACCGGCAAGCAGGTGTTTGTGTACCAGAACAGGCGCTGGGATAGTGACTACCTTGCGGTAAAGCAGGTTATTGACAGCGGTGTATTGGGTAAAATTGCCGAGGTTCACATCCGCTTTGATCGCTACCGCAATACGATCGGCCCTAAAACCTTTAAAGAAGAGCTGGTACCCGCAACCGGGCTCCAGTATGATCTTGGTGCGCACTTGTTAGATCAGGCGATCAACCTGTTTGGTAAGCCTTTAAGCTTCTACAAGGTATTGGGCATGAACCGTAAAGACACCAAGGTAGACGATTACTTCCACTTCCATCTGCAATACCCGGATAGCCTGCAGGTATTTGTATGCTCCACAATGCTTGCTCCTGATCCACAGGCAGCGTTTGTAGTACATGCCGAGCAGGGCAGCCTAGTGAAGTACCGTGCGGATATCCAGGAGGCGCAACTGCTGAAAGCCATTCGTCCGGGCAGTGAAGGCTATGGCGAGGAGCCAGAGGAGCTTGCGGCGACCTTAACCCGCATGAACCCGGACGGCAGTAAAAAGGAAGAGCGGCTGGTTTCGGAGAAGGGCAGTTATATGCCGCTCTTTGAAGGCGTTTACCAAGCCATCCGGAACAATAAGCCCTACCCGGTAACGGAAGAACAGGTCATCACGCAGCTCCGTATATTAGAAGCTCCGGCAGGGTTCCAGGAGTTTAACTAAGCATATTTTGTCGTGTGAGCACACCAGTGGCAGGTTTACCGAAGGCCTAAACCTCTCCTAAAGGGCTTATCGCTTTTCAAGCGTTAGGCTTAATTAAAGGTTTTCAAGCAGCGTCGCGGCAAAAGCTTTGGGTATTTCGAGGTGTGGTATGTGACCGCAGTTCTCAAACTCGATCAGCTTAGCACCGGGAATCTCGGCAGCAGCCTTTTTACCCAGCACCTTGTATTGTCCATGCTGCGCCTGCTGCTCTAGCGTTAAACTGGCTTTCCCTACAATGGTTTTATCTTCCAGGCCGATGAACAACACCGTTGGCACTTTCAGGTTCTTAAACTCGTACACTACGGGCTGCTCAAAGATCATGGTATAGGTCATGGCTGCTACTTTTGCGTACCGTGGGAATTCCTTGCTGTAACTTACACCTCCCGCAATGCGCACCAGCTCGTCGTACTCAGCCTTCCATTTGGTAAAGTACGAACCCTGGTAGTACTTGCGTACGCTTTCTGGCGTGGCTTTAAGCTCTGTTTGATACTGCTTTTCCGTGTTGGTGTAGGGGATGAAGGTCCTGTAGTCTTCCAGGCCGATCGGATCTTCCAGCAGCAGCTTTTCTGTACGTTCTGGAAACATGAGCGCGTAGCGCGTGGCCAGCATACCACCCATAGAATGACCAAGAATCACCGACTTAGAGATGTTCAAACTTTCCAGCAGCGCCTTGCTCCAACTGGCCAGCTGATGAAAGCTGTAGTGAATGTAAGCTTTAGAAGATTTACCAAAGCCAATCTGATCGGGCACAACTACCCGGTAGCCATTAGCGGTTAATGTCTTTATGACATCCGTCCAGTAGTAGCCAGCAAAGTTCTTTCCATGAAAAAGGATCACAGTTCTGCCGTTGGCATTCTTCGTTGGCTGCACATCCATGTAGGCCATCTTGAGTTGCTGTCCTTCAGTGGAGATCGGGAAGAATTTAACCGGATGGGCATAGTTTACGTTTTCCAGGTTTATGGATATGGAGTCTTTCTGTGCAAACAATGCCGTGGTCGTTAAAATTAACAGGCTTAGGGTAATCAGCTTTTTAAACATGAGTGGTGCTATCTGAATGAAGTACATATTCTATTACGAAAGTTCAAGTGCAAAATTCATACCTGCATCAAGGCTATACGACAATTGATGCTGTACCATTGAGGCTTGGCACCTTACCGGCCAGGACTTCCAGTCGCAAAGGCTACGGGCAACAAAAAGCCCCTCTAACATTAAGCTGAGGGGCTTCTTGATCCGCTATGTTACTGATCGCAATATGCTTTAAAGTCTACATCAAATCAGGGGAGTCAATCCAAGCTGAAAAGTAATTACTTCCCTGTGGTAATGTTAAATGGCAGCCTAAAACCGAAAGTAATGTTTCTTCCGGCATTGTAAATACCGAAGGTAGGATCTTCTTCACTAAGCCTTCCCGGTTTAAAGCGGCTCAAGTGATCATAGTAGGCTTTATTCAATAGGTTCCTTCCAGCTACGTAGATCGTTAATTCCTGCTTCTTGTTTAGCTTCAACGTGGTACCAACAGCGGCATTCAGCAGCGTGTATCCAGAGGTGCTGGTTTCAAAGGCATCTACTTTAGACTGCTTGAAGAAGTTATCCAATCCTACCGAGATGTACGAGTGTACTGTACCAGGGATTTTCGGCTCGTAACGGAACTCATTACGTAAGGTCGCTGCGGGAATGAATGGGAGCGATTGTTTAGTGCTACGGTTCGTTGCGCGCGTAAAAGCAAAGGCATTTTCGAAGTGAATGAAGCTCACCGGGTGCAAGGTAAGTGAAGCTTCGATACCTCTTAGCAAAGCGTCGTTCTGCACAAAGTTGAAAACCGGGTAATCCGTGCCGTCCACATCAATGAACTCCCCGTTGGAGTTGTAGTAAATATAATTGTTGATGGAGTTCAAAAACCCGCCAACACTAGCACTTAGGTACTCATCTGAATATTCAAAAGAAGCATCAAACTGGTTACTCCGCTCCTGCTTTAAGTCCGGATTACCGATTTCGTAACGAAAAGCACCTTCATGTACCCCGTTAGAGGATAACTCCGCGATATTCGGCCCGCGGAAAGCAGTACCTGCATTCGCTTTGAAGCTCAAAGCCTCATTAAACTCGTGGGTATACCCCAGTGCTGCACTCAAGTTGGTGAATTCGTTGTTAATGGCTGCAAAAGACACTTCCTGCCCTTCAAAAGCGTAGGAGTTCAACTTGCGGTAATCCACACGTGCACCAATGTTAAACGTATTTTTATCCCAGGTTTTCTTTACAAAGCCGAAAGCACCGTAAGCCTGACTATCGAAGTCTGGGATCAGTTGTTCTTCAGCACTGGTGTTTAAGCTATGGATGAACTCACCGGAGATGCCAAGAACAGATGCCCAGCCATTAATTTCCTTAAAGGTGTATTTGAAGTCGTAGCTGTAGGCGTAGTTGTTCAGGTAAAGGGCGGCGCCCTCGCCTGCACTTTCCAGCTCGCGGCGTTGGTTCTGCTGATAACCGATGGTGGATCTTAAGCTACCATTGTTAAACAGAATGTTACTGTTCAGCGCAAGTTTATAGTGACGCACATCCTGCTTTGGAAAAGCAAGGCTACGATCGTGGTTTTCCGCCTTTGTAGGTACCAGTCCGTCTTCATTGACTAAAAACCCCTCCTCATTACGTGCAGGTTCATAAAACCCGATGTTATTTCTGAAACTTGAAGCATCCAGATGCGCATAACCCCAATTTTTGTTCAGGCCAATCTGCCCTTCAAAGCTGGTTTCATTGAATCCGGAGTTCGGTACATATTCTGTAGGAGTTTTATAAGAATAGGCATTGCGGTAAGATCCGCGGGCACGATAAACCAGTCCGTTGCTATTACCCTGCAGCATCAGCGATGTTCCGCTTAGACCATTGTTGGTCGCGTAATTACTCAAGAACTCCCCTCTCAACGTACCATCAGGTGCTGGCAATGCGTCCAGAATGTTGATCACGCCACCCAATGCATCCGAACCGTACATCAAGCTGGCAGGTCCACGCAGGATCTCCACCCGTTCCGCACTGTACTGGTCGATCTCAATACCATGCTCATCGCCCCATTGCTGCCCCTGCTGTTTCACCCCGTTGCTCAAGGTCACCACCCGGTTGGCACTTAAACCACGGATCACAGGCTTGGAAATCGCTGGACCTGTAGTGATCTGTGACACACCTGGCACCTTAGAAAGTGCGTCAATGATGTTGGTAGAAGGATTGTAAAGCAATTCCTCCTTCGTTACCGTGGCAATAGAAGTACTGTTCTGACGGTTGTCAGAGCTGAAGGCCGATCCGGTGATCACGATCTCTTTGCCTTCAATCACACTTTCCTCCATTTCGAACACCACAGCGGCTGATTTGCTGAAGTCAACACTTTCCGTCAGGGTTTTATAGCCGATGTACCGGATCTGGATCAGGAACCGTCCCCGGGTTGGGGCACTGCTAATGGAGAACTCGCCATTCGCATCTGTGATGACTGATATCCGAAGATCTGGGATGGAAACACTTGCGCCAGGTAAACCGGCTTTCGACCTGGCATCGATGACTTTGCCGCTAAAGGTGATGGTTTCTGCTGCAAAAAGGGTAGTCGCGCTCAACGTAAAAAGGAGCACAACCATATAGAAGTATATACGCTTGATCATATTTGTAAAATGAAATTAATGGCCATAGAGGCCCTGAAAACTTAACTGGGGAGGTGTTAAGCTACAGGCGGACCCCGTAAGGAGGTGCTGATTAATTCCGAGTACAAACCCGCTTCCACAGGCTGATTTTTGATAAACAACCCAGGGCTATCATAGAAGCTGAAGAAGTTATGGGAAATTACATAAGTCTTTTCGAAGTGCGCCGCACAAACCAGACACTGCTCCGCATGGGTGCTAAGGTGTTGCTTATGGCTGCAGATCGTTTCACCCTCGCACTGATACTTAATCTGCTGGTGATGATGGAAAGATGCCCATGGAGTAAGCGCAAGAAAGAACACCCACAGCATAGCTGTAGCCAACATTCTCTCGATATAGCTGCGTTTCTGGTTCACCTGCATGCAAAATTAAACAAAAAGCCTTTTCTAATGATGCCCTAACGTAACAATAACGATGATGGGGCAGGTTTCCCTATAGTAATCAAGATAACGGGTCATTTATTACGCAAGCATGATGATCTACAAGGAATTTAACCGGGTTTTACAAACCAAGATGCCGAAATTTACGTTAATAAAAATAAAATCCTCATGGTTACAGCGGAGCAAATCAGAACAGCTTATATCGACTATGTTCTTACACATGGTGAAAAGCCTAAATCCATATACAGTTTTGTAAAAGGCCTGGACATTCAGGAATCAGAGTTTTACAACCACTATGCCTCCTTTGAGAGCATAGAGAAGAACACCTGGGCAGAGCTGGTCGCAGAAACCATTGATGCCGTGCAGCAGCAGGAAGTCTGGGCGGAATACTCCTCCCGGGACAAAATGCTTTCCTTCTTCTACAGCCTTACCGAACTGCTGAAAAGCCAGCGCAGCTTCATTGTGTACAGCCTGAAACAGAATGGCACCAATCACTACACCCCTGCACCTTTGTCGGCAGCCAGGGAGTTGTTCGAGCAGTTTGCCGAAAACGTACTCGGTGAAGGGCTGGAAAGCGGTGAACTTGCAGAGCGTAAGTTCTTCACTAAACGCTACAAGGATGCGCTTTGGGCACAGTTCGTATTCATAACCAAGTTCTGGATCAATGACGACAGTACTGGCTTTGAAAAAACCGATGAAGCGATTGAGAAAGGTATCAACGTGACGTTCGACCTGTTTCAACGTTCTCCGATCGACAACCTGTTCGAATATGGAAAGTTCCTTTCCCGCAATGGCGCCTTCAAAGAAAAAATGAGATTCTAAAAACCTGATGAGAGAACAAGACAGTATTCCTACTACCAAAACCCAACGTTCTGCTAAATTCGTAAAAACCGGCTTCCAGATTGGTGGTAACTACATCAAACACTATTCTAAAAAGCTTTTCAATCCAGACCTCGACCGGGAACAACTCAATGAGGATAACGCAACGGACATATACAAATCCTTAAGCGAGCTTAAAGGCAGCGCCCTGAAGATCGCACAGATGCTTAGCATGGATAAAAACGTGCTGCCGCGCTCGTATGTAGACAAGTTTACGCAGTCGCAGTACAACGCACCTCCCCTTTCCGGACCGCTGATCGTGCGTACCTTCACGAAACAGCTGGGCAAATCCCCAGAGAAGATCTTCGACAAGTTCAACGCCTCATCTACGCATGCGGCCTCCATCGGGCAAGTGCACGAAGCTATGCTCAATGGAAAGAAGCTGGCCGTGAAGATCCAGTACCCGGGTGTTGCAGACAGCATCTCTTCAGACTTAAAGCTGGTGAAACCTTTTGCGTTCCGCTTGCTGGGCATGAGCGAGAAAGAACTGAACATCTATGTCGCCGAGGTGGAAGAACGACTTTTGGAAGAGACAGACTATGAGCTGGAGGTCCGCAGGTCCATCCAGTTTTCTGAAGCATGCAAAAACCTGAACAACGTCGTGTTCCCAACCTATTACCCAGAGTATTCAGGCAAGCGCATCATCACGATGGACTGGATCAAAGGGAAGCATTTGAAAGAGTTTCTGAAAACAAACCCTTCACAGGAATTAAGAAATAAGATTGGACAAGCCTTATGGGATTTCTACAACTTCCAGCAGCATGAACTACGTGCTGTCCATGCCGATCCCCACCCCGGCAATTTCCTGATCACAGAAGATGAAAAGCTCGGGGTGATAGACTTTGGCTGTATTAAAGAACTGCCAGACGACTTCTATGAGCCCTTCTTCTCACTGGTATCAGCAGGGATCCTTCAAGATAAAGCGAAAACGATAGATGCCTTCCGTAAGCTGGACATGATCTTTAAGACGGATACACCAGCACAGGTGGAGTTCTATTACAAAGCCTACAAGGAGATGATCAGTCTGTTTGCCCGGCCATACCTGGATGAGGTATTCGACTTCAGTAAGCCCGAGTTCTTTGATCAGCTGTATGCCTATGGAGAGAAGATCGCGAAAATGCCGGAGTTTAAACAGCCCCGCGGCGTGAAACACTTCATCTATGTGAACCGCACCAACTTCGGACTGTACACGATACTGCAGGAATTAAAGGCCACTGTGAACACAGGCACTTACAAACCTCATGTAAAATAAAAGGTACAATCGCCACAATTGTACCTTTTATTAAACCTAAAAACTACTAATAAGACGTTGTACAACATAAAAGGTTTCAATTCGCTGGAAAAATAAATTTCAGGTACTTTTTTTGGTGAGTAGATGCCTGAAACCTTGATATATTTGTAAATAAATACTGATTCTGCCTTGAAGAAAAGCGCTACCAATTATAAGAACATTCTAGTTATTGAAGACAATCATGCGATCCTGGATGTGATTACGCTGATTCTGCAAAGTGAGGCATATAAAGTAAGTGGCCTCAGCAAGAGTGCAAACTTTATGGATCATATCGATGAGTTTAATCCAGATCTGCTGATCCTGGATATCATGCTGCCGGATGCTGATGGCCGTGTACTTTTACAGGAACTGCGCTTGAACGAGCGTACCCGCCATATCCCTGTGCTGATGATCTCTGCCAGGTACACCAAGGAAAACCTGCAAAACGTGGAGTTCAAACCAGATGCCTTTGTTGCCAAACCTTTCGACATCGACGATCTGCTCGACCAGATTGAAGGCTTACTTGCAGGCGAAAAGTACCTGTAATTCCCTTAAAGAACCTTTAGGCCTTCTTCGACAAGCTCTGCATCAACTGGCTATACAAATCAGAACCTGATTCTTCCCTTGGCTTAAGCTTTTTCACTGTAGCCCGCTTACCTTTTGCTTTCGCTTTAATGATGCGCAACAGCTCCTTGGTATATTCGTCTTTGAAGGCTTCAATGTTAAACGGAGAGGTATATTGCTTTATAAGCGCCAGGCCGACATCCAATTCTTTCTTGTTGATCGTGTCTAGTGAAGGCACTTTGATCTCCTCAGCGGAGCGGATTTCCTCTGCAAAACGAATCTTAGTCACCGTAAGCACATTATTCAACGGATGGATCACACAGAGATTTTCGGTATTACGAAGTACAAAACGTGCCACACCAGCCTTGCCCGATTTCTGAAGTGCTTTCAGCAGCAGTGCATAGGCTTTTTTGCCCTGCGTTTCAGGTTCTGCAAAATAAGAAGTTTCATAGTAGATGGGATTGATCTCATCTATGCTGACAAAGTTCTCCAGCTCGATCATTTTGGTCTTCTCGGGACTTGCTTCTTCAAAGTCGTGTTTATCCAGGATTACATACTTATCGTCCAGCTTATACCCCTTCACGATCTTGTCGAAGTCCACCACCTTCTGCGTGTTCTCATTGATCCGCTGGAACTTGATGTGGGAGTGATCTTTGGAGTCTAGCATATCCAGATCAAGGCCGCTGTTCTGCACGGCAGAGTATAGCTTGATCGGTATGTTAACCAATCCAAATCCAATCGAACCTTTCCATATTGATCTCATCGCATCCTGCTTTTAGTAGCATGATAACAACGGGCTAAAGGGAATTGTTTATTTCAAATTAAAGGCCCTTGTCCTGCAGCATATCAATGATGGCATCAATGCCAAGCTTTTCCTGTACACCACTCTTCATATCTTTCAGGGTTAACAAACCGCTTTCCATCTCTTCACTACCGATCAGGATCACATAAGGGATGTTTTTGTCATCGGCATAAGACATCTGCTTTTTCAGCTTCGCTGATGATGGATATAGCTCTGCAGAGATCTCCGCCTGGCGCAAAGCCTGCAAAAGGGGCAATGCATAAGCCTCAGCTGCAGCATCAAAATTGCTGATCAGCACTTTGGTTCCTGCACTGGCAGATTCCGGGAAAAGGTTCAGTTCCAACAGCACATCATAAATTCGGTCGGCGCCAAAAGAAACCCCAACACCAGTTAAACCTCTGAGGCCAAACATGCCGGTAAGGTCGTCATAACGGCCACCACCACCAAT
The DNA here is from genome assembly GCF_059278965.1 of Pedobacter sp. NEAU-ZC8. Classification (NCBI taxonomy): domain Bacteria; kingdom Pseudomonadati; phylum Bacteroidota; class Sphingobacteriia; order Sphingobacteriales; family Sphingobacteriaceae; genus Pedobacter; species Pedobacter sp. NEAU-ZC8. Next base: position 14,239 of record NZ_JCAJXC010000019.1, on the reverse strand, counting down.
GCTACCCATAGCCACTTCATTGGTCTTCACCTCGAAGATGCACCCCGTGTAATAGTTTAAGCCTCTGGCAAGGGTTATATCAAGCTCCAGCTTGATCTCTGCGCGCAGATCGGCACCTGCCAGTGAAGCCACATAGTTGAATACGGTCTCAATCTCCGCGATGCCTTTCAAACCGGCTTCAGAACCCGAAAGAACAGCTTTCAACTGGTTGATCTTTTCGTCGTTACTGCCTTCCAGTAAGATCACGGGTTTAAGCACGTCGATATCTGCTTCCGTAAAGCCTTTTGAAAGCAGTTCTTTAGTTACACCTTCAAAGCCGATCTTGTCCAGCTTATCAATAGCAACCGTCATATCGATGATCAGATCCGGCTTACCGATGATCTCAGCAATGCCAGTCAGGATCTTGCGATTATTAATTTTGATACTGAAATCCCTTAGCCCCAAGTTGCTCAAAGCTTCCTGATAGATCAGGATGAACTCTGCTTCATTCAGCAGGCTGTCTGATCCTACCACGTCCACATCACACTGGTAGAACTCACGGTAACGTCCTTTCTGCGGACGGTCCGCACGCCATACCGGCTGCACCTGGAAACGTTTAAAAGGCAGCGTAATCTCATTCTGGTGCATTACCACGTAACGCGCAAAAGGAACCGTAAGGTCATACCTTAACGCTTTTTCGCTGATCGTAGAGATCATCGCATTGGAGTTCTTGCTGCTCAGCAGCTCAGGATCCACCTTTGCCAGGTAGTCACCACTATTCAGGATCTTGAAGATCAGTTTATCGCCCTCATCGCCGTACTTGCCGGTAAGCGTGCTCAGATTCTCCATGGATGGGGTTTGAATCTCCGCATAACCATACTTCCGGAACACCTTTTTAATGGTATCATAGATGTAATTACGCTTAACCATTTCAACAGGAGAGAAGTCGCGGGTACCTTTAGCTAATGAGGGCTTGATGTTTGACATAGCCGCAAAAGTACAAAAAGTAAAAGGCATAAAAAAAGCTGCCGAAGCAGCTTTTAAGTATTTAGTAGGGTTGTTAAACCAATAATCTAACAGGTTCTTCCAATAAAGCCTTAACGGTTTGAAGGAAGGCAGCACCAGTAGCGCCATCTACCACACGGTGGTCACAGCTTAACGTTACTTTCATCACGTTACCTGGAACAACTGCGCCGTTTTTAACAACAGGCACTTGTGAGATACCACCGATAGCAAGGATACAAGCATCAGGCGGGTTGATGATGGCTGTAAATTCATCAATACCAAACATACCTAAGTTAGAGATGGTAAATGTTGAACCTTCCCAATCTGCAGGCTGTAATTTCTTCGCTTTTGCACGTTGTGCGAAATCTTTAACCTCTGCAGAGATGCGTGATAAAGATTTGCCATCTGCAAAACGAACAACTGGTACCAACAGGCCGTCTTCAACAGCTACTGCAACACCGATGTTCACATGCTCATTGTAACGGATCTTATCACCTAACCATGAAGAGTTAACCGCAGGGTGTTGTTTTAAAGCAACAGCAACTGCTTTTAATACCAGGTCATTGAAAGAAACTTTTGCAGCAGCAAACTCATTGATCTTGGTACGGGCAGCAATTGCGCTGTCCATATCGATAGACATGGTTAAGTAGAAGTGTGGTGCAGTGAACAAGCTTTCAGAAAGACGTTTGGCAATAACCTTACGCATCTGTGTAACTGGTTTTTCTGTGAACTTCTCTTCACCAACGTATTGAGGAAGTGGAGCCGCAGCTTTTTCGCTTTCTTTAGCCGGAGCCGATGCAGGTGCCGAAGCAGCAGCAGCAGCTGGTTTAAAGTTCTCGATATCTTTTTTAATGATCCTTCCACCGTCAGCAGAACCTGCAACCTGTGAAAGATCAATTCCTTTTTCTTTTGCAATGCGTTTAGCAAGTGGAGATGCTTTAACACGGCCGCCTTCAGTCGAAGCCGCTTCAGTGCTTGCAGCAGGTTCAGCCGCTTCAGCTTTGTTCTCTGCAGGTGCTGCAGATTCTTGAGCTGCAGCTGCAGGTGCATCACCCTGGTTCAGAATGCCGCTGATGTCAGTGCCTTCCGGACCAACAATAGCAATAATGCCATTTACTTTAGCAGCCTGGCCTTTTTCAACGCCAATATGTAGTAAAGTTCCAGAGGCATAACCCATAACTTCCATTGTAGCCTTATCGGTTTCAACATCAGCAAGGATATCATCATCTTTAACTTTATCACCAACTTTTTTATGCCATTCCGCAATAACACCTTCGGTCATGGTATCGCTCAACAATGGCATTCTTACCACTGTTACGCCCATTTTCTCCAGGTCAGCATCGGTAACGGCAGGTGCAGATGCAGCAGCAGGTGCCGCAGTGGCAGCCTCTTCTGACTTACTTTCCGCAGCCGGAGCAGCAGGTGCAGCTTCATTATCCAGTAAAGCTTTGTAGTCTTCACCTTCTTTTCCTACTACTGCGATTACCGCATCAATAGGAACTGCTGCGCCTTCTTCAACACCAATATATAAAACAGTTCCATCCCAATATGATTCAAGATCCATGGTCGCCTTATCGGTTTCCACTTCGGCCATAACATCGCCGCTTTTAATTTTATCGCCAACTTTTACATGCCACTTCGCCATCACCCCTTCGGTCATGGTGTCGCTCATTTTGGGCATTCTAACTACTTCAGCCATTCTATATTATAAAATTGAAAACTGTTTAAATTAATCTGTTACGTAAGGATAGTCCGACTGAACATAAACGTCAGTGTATAGTTCAGAAGCTTCTGGCCATGGAGACTCTTCAGCAAATTTCACCGAATCATCAACAATCTCTTTCACTTTCTCTTCTATACTTTCGATCCAAGCCTGGTCAGCATACTTCTCTTTAAGAATAACTTCACGTACCAGTTCAATTGGATCTTTAGTTTTATAATCTTCTAATTCTTCTTTTGTACGGTATTTAGCCGGGTCAGACATGGAGTGACCGCGGTAACGGTAAGTACGCATCTCCAAGAATGTTGGACCTTCACCGTTACGGGCACGTTGAGCAGCTTCGTCCATTGCATTGTGTACTGCAACTGGATCCATACCATCAACTGGTGCGCATGGCATGTCAAAACCTAAACCGATTTTATAGATATCAGTCATGTTTGTGGTACGTTGTACGGAAGTACCCATAGCATAACCATTGTTTTCGCAAACAAAGATCACTGGTAATTTCCATAACATCGCCATGTTGAATGCCTCATTCAAAGCACCCTGACGAACAGCGCCGTCACCCATGTAGCAAACATTAACATTTTTTGTTCCTTTATATTTCTCTGCAAATGCAATACCGGCACCTAATGGAATTTGACCACCAACGATACCATGGCCACCATAGAAGTTATGTTCTTTGCTGAACATGTGCATGGAACCACCTTTTCCTTTAGAACAACCAGTAGCTTTACCATACATTTCGGCCATGATACTTCTTGCACTTACACCTTTAGCCAACGCATGTGCGTGGTCACGGTAAGCAGTAATCATAGAATCTTCAGGTGTTAAGGCAGAAATAGCACCCGCAACTACGGCTTCCTGTCCAATATATAGGTGGCAGAATCCACGGATCTTTTGTTGTCCGTAAAGTTGCCCTGTTTTTTCTTCGAATTTGCGCATCAGCAACATCGACTCAAACCACTTCAGATAGGTATCTTTATTAATTTCTACTGCACTCATTTTTGGGGTCTTGATTGTTTTTTACGAGAGCAAATCTACTTTTTTATTATAATATATCGAAAGAAATGCTGTAAATTACACACTAAGGTTACAAGACACGATATCCACAATCGAGAATTATTTATTCACATTTGGATTAACTAAGTTTAATACATAGTTTTGGAACTCAAACAATAAGCCATATAACTGGTGTACGTTTAAGTGTAAGTACCTTTTACCCAAACTTATAGTATAACATGATTAAAAAGTTTTTGTTTTCTACCCTGATTGCGCTGTGCAGCATATCCGCAGTAAACGCTCAATCAAAAGCAAAAGAAACCAATAAATTAGAAGACCCGGATAACCTGGCATCCCAATACTTCTCTCAGGTAATGGGCGTTGCAGTAGACGCAACATCAAACTTAAAGCTTTACAAATTTATATATGAATGGATTGGTACCCCTTACCGTTTTGGTGGTAACACCGAGAAAGGTATAGACTGTTCCGCATTTACCAAGGCCATCTACGATAAAGTATTTAATACTACCATCCTTCGTAATTCCAGAGACATCTTCAGCATGGTAAATCCATTGCCTAGAGACGAGCTTAAAGAAGGTGATCTGGTATTTTTCAAAATCAAAAGCAGAAGCATTACCCACATCGGGATCTATCTTGGCGATAACCGCTTCGCACATGCTTCCTCTTCAAGAGGTGTGGTAATCAGTAACCTGAATGAACCTTATTACTCCCGCTACTTCTATAAAGGTGGCAGGATCCTGGACTCTGTAAAGGACGAGTTGATCGAAGAATAAGCACACTAGATATTTTAGAAGCCGGTTGTTAAAACAGCCGGCTTTTTTTATGTGCTTAAGCTTCGTCTTTAGTATTCTTTACCAATCCGATACCGGAGAAAAAGAAGATGATGCCGATCACACCGTAAACAATCAGCTGACGGGTAGCAGGATCGTTCTGCGTATAGCCATAGCCAGCATAAATTAACCCAATGATTCCAAGAATGGTAAGGATTGTTCCAAAGGTGCGCTTTACGTTCATAACTTATATTTTCCAGGAATATGCAATATCTATGCCGAGCTGAAAAAAGGAACTAAGTCCTGAATTTCCCAGGCCTACTCTTCTTTAACAAGATCCAGAGTAGCTGAACAACTACCAAAATTTTATGCTTACTCGAATGCGTATAATTGAAATTGAGATCCTTTAGTAAGGAAAAGGCGGTATTAGGCGCTCCACGCCTAAGCGCTGCATTTACAGCATACCAAGTATTCATCGATATTTTTGATGCTACCAAGGAAATTAGATCCTTATCCATCAGTCTTTCTTTGATCGCATTTAACCCTAAAACCGTGTCTTCGTTTATGCGCCCTCCAGAACCAGTTAATCCATCTGGCGATAAGCGGTAAGCAAAGGTTCGACGATTAGCATACCAGACCTTCAAGCTAGAGTTCAAAAGATCAAAAACCCAGAAGAAGTCTGCTACCTGCCCAAACTTTGGATCTGGAAATATTCCATCAATTTTACTTCTTCTAACATAAAAGCCATCCAGGCATATCTTCTGATGAAGTGCAATCCCCAGGTTGTCATATTGAATGCCCTCCTTCAAAGCGCTCCTACCGTATGCAATCGAGTTACTCGTGGTTTTTTCAAGATTAATCTCTCCGCTTTCTTCACATATCCAATGATCGGTAAAGAACAAATCACATTTATATTCAAACTGCGCAGGGAAATCCGAATGATTGCCCGTCAAATAATCATCATCATGTAACAACAGAATCCATTCCATCCTGGAAGCTTTTAATAATCTTGTGACGTTAGTAGCCAAAGAACCTTTACCTTCAGGACGCAAATACCGGAGCGGTAATCGCGACGCAAATTGCCCATACACCATCCTGGTTTCCTCGTCTCCTCCATCATCTCCAACAACCACTTCATCAACTTTTACCATTGATTCAATGATAGACGCTAAATTGCTTCTAAGAAGTGCAGGACGTTTATACGTCGGAATCAATATGGATAAGGACATTTCTTGTTGCTTAGCATTTATGAACAGACGATTAACATAAAGCTACCTGAATAATCAAACATTGCAGCTGCAAAAACAACTTTATTTTCAAAACCAACTAAGGTCAAAACTAAGGGCCGATATCAAGGAAATAAACTGCAGCTAAACTCAGGTAAAACAAGTAACACATACGGAGAAAACAGAAAGCAGGTGCACATCAGCACCACATCAAATACACAGCGCATGTGCGTCTGATGTGCGTCTGATGTGCGTCTGATGTGCGTTTGATGTGCGTTTGGTGTGCGTTTGACCCCGAGCTGGGCCGGACACAAAAAAACGGCTCTACCAATTCAGGTAGAGCCGTTAAAATTTGTCTTTGCTGGCGTATTATGCCTTCTTCATCTCGATCATGTCGACAATAACTTTCATGCTTTCATCTTCGATAAAATCGTAGGTCTCTTCCTTCTTTACCTTCTCACCCTTCTTAAGTGCTGGTAAACCTCTTGAGGTACGGATCAGGTTAGTGCGCTCCAGTGATTTAGCTTCAAGGCTATCTCGTTCGGCTTTCAGCTTGGCCTGGTTCAGCGTTATTGCGGTTTCTTTATCACGCTTTTGCATATCGGCGATGTCCTGCACCAACAGCTTGTAGTCTGTTGATTTTTCCATGCGTGCTTTATGACGGTTTACCAGTTCGGTTTTAACCGTAGACAGGTCGGCTACCGGAGTAAAGTTAGATTGTGGTATTACATCCCAAGGCAATGCAGATGGCTCGGTATCCTCACCAATCTTGTCCAGTGGGTAAATCGACGGGAACACGACGTCTGGCATCACCCCTTTATGCTGCGTGCTGCTACCATTTACGCGGTAGAATTTCGCCATGGTCAGGTTTATCTGTCCAAGTTGTGGAGCTTCTTTAGGTGCCTCACCCTTAACCACTGCAGTCTTATTGATCAGGCTGGCAAGACGTTGCAACATAGAAGGATTTAACAGCTTGTTCAGATCTATGGACGACTGCACTGTGCCTTTACCATAAGTCTGGGTACCAATGACCACACCGCGGCCATAATCCTGGATGGCACCTGCAAAGATTTCCGATGCAGACGCGCTCAGGCGGTCTACCATAACGGCAAAAGGTCCATCCCATGCCACACCTGGATTGGTGTCTTCAGACACATCAATACGCCCTTTAAGATCCTTAACCTGCACCACCGGTCCACGATCAATGAAAAGACCAGTAAGGTCTATGGCTTCCACCAAGGAGCCACCACCATTTGCACGAAGGTCCATCATGATGGCATCAACCTTATCGCGGTTCTTCAAAGTATCGATCAGTAAACGTACATCACGGGTTGTACTTTTATAATTCTTTTCACCAGCACTAGCTGCTTTAAAATCAGCATAGAAAGCAGGTACGGTGATCAGGCCAATTTTATAAGCTTTTCCATTCTGCTGGATAGTTTTTACCGACTTCTTAGCCGATTGGTCTTCCAGAATGATTTTCTCCCTTACGAGCGAGATAATTACCGGTTTTGAAGACAAGTCCTGTCCCGCAGGAATAACCTTCAGACGAACGGTGGTTCCTTTAGGGCCTTTGATTTTAGCAACAGAGTTGTCAATCCTCCAGCCAATGATGTCTTCAAACTCCCCGTTTCCTTGTGCAACTGCAACAATACGATCGCCACTATTTAGCTGCTTACTTTTGAAAGCAGGGCCGCCAGGGATAATCTCTGAGATTTTTACCACCTCGTTTTCCAACATCAATCGTGCACCAATACCATCAAATGAACGCGCCATATCTTCATTAAAGGCGGTAGCGTTGGTTGGATTAAAGTAATTGGTGTGTGGGTCGATACTTTCCGTAAAAGCATCCATTAAGGTCTGAAACACGTCCTGATTGTTCACTTTAGCAACCTGTGACTTCAGGTTCTGGTACCTCTTGGTAAGTGTTTCCACGTTTTTCGCTTCCTCGGTACCTGCAATTTGCAGATTGATCAGTTCATATTTTAGGCGCTTTTGCCAAACTTCATTTAATGCAGTACGTGTAGCTGCCCAAGGCATCTTCTCGCGGTCATAAACGTATTTGTCATTTCCATTGATGTCAAACTTATTCTTCACGTTCTGCAGGGAGAAAGTCACCCATTCATTATATCGTTTCAGGTAAACGTTGAAGATGTAGAAAGGTGCACTCAGGTCGCCGTTTCTCAGATCATCATCCAGGCTGTTCCTGAACTGTTCAAAATCCTTGATGTCAGAAGCCAAAAAGTAATATTTGGAAGGGTCTAATGCTTTGACATAGCGGTCTAATATCAGCGATGAAATGGAATCGTTGAGCTTTATCTTCTTGTAGTTGTAATTTTCGATAAGCGTCACCACCTCTCTGGCAACCAGACTTTGCTGCTCATCAGGCTTTATATTTGCGATCCCATCTACCAGCTGTTGCGGCTTGGGAGCGGCACTACAGGCCAGCACTGCAGCGGTAAAAGTGACCAGTAAGATTCTTCTAAGCATCTGTTTAAATATTTTAAATTCCATTTGGGTTAATAGGTATCCAATATGATACCAAATTCTTTAATAAACAAAAAAGAGACAGTAATAATACGTCTCTTTTCTGTAAAAGTTATTTAAGTAAAATTCAACATTATTTTTTAGGGTTCTGACCATCAGCAATAGCCTTTCGGGCGTCACTGATCTGGCCGTTGAAATCCGTGTAGTTATTGGACTTCGCGAGGGTTTCAGCACGGTTTACATCATAATTAGCCAGGTTAAATTCCTGCTTTTTGATCTTCACCTGTGCAAGTCCAAGCAGGGAGGCGATGTAAGCATTTTGGTTGCTAAGGCGCTGTGCCAGAATACCCTGCTGTGTCGAAAACCACAGGGCCTCTGTAAGTTTGTCTGCCGCAAGGTAAATTTTGGCAAGCTGCTGGTAAGCGTCCATCTCGCCCGAGATGCTGCCCAGTTTAGAATAATTCATTAAAGCGCCTTCCAGTACTAATTTCTCCGCTTTTGTGTAGTTATTCATCAGCATGTGCACGTTGCTCAAGCGCAATAAGGTAAGGCAGTATTGCGGCATTCTTCTAGACATGCTGAAGCCTGTAGCCGCTTTATCGTACAAAGCAAGTGCGATTTTAAGATCCCCTTTGCGCTCATTCTGATCGGCTTCATAGAAGTAATCATCTGCATTCAGCGTAGCGGGGTTGTAATAGGTGATGTTTATGGGGCCACCAGGTACCGGGCGGGAAACGGTGATATCGGGTATCTGTGCCTTGACATTTACAGCAAGGAACAGCAGAATAATCAAGGAGATTTTTTGCATATCACAAAGATAGCAACAATTTAGTTAAACACCTGTAAACGACCATCAAAAGCCGCCCATACCATATATGGGTGGGAGTCTGTATGGTACATATCCCCATTGCTGCTGATTGCGATCACGCCGGCAAAGCCTTCGATCTGCTTCAGCTCTTCAAAGGATCTGTCGGTGGCCTGCTGTAGTGACATGCCATCGGTGACGCGGGTGACGATCTTCATAGCGAGTCCAACGTTCACGATGTCCTCTCCGACACCTGTGCAGGAAACACCCGAAAACTGGTTTGCATAATTCCCGGCTACAGTAGCAGAATCGCTAACCCGGCCAGGAAGTTCAAATCCTTTACCGCCGGTAGAGGTTGCCGCCGCAATGTTACCCTGGGCATCCATGGCCACACAGCCAACGGTACCTTTGTTATTCTGCTGGTTGCGCTTCTCCTCAAACTCCTGCTGCCTTTGCGGCGTTATGGGGTTATAATGTTCAAAGCCTTGCTGACGGGCGAAAGCCAATGCACCTGGCCCGCTTAACACCCGGTCTTCCTTTTCCATCAGCTTCAGCGCAACCTGAACCGGATTTTTAACGTCCTCTATATTGATTACTCCGCTAAAGCGCAGCGATTTCCCATCCATGATGGAAGCGCTCATCCGCAATTTGCCGTCGCTCTGTATCTGCCCGCCAGTACCGGCATTGAACAGTTCATGATCTTCGAGCAAGCCTACTACATAGGTGACCGTTTCCAGCGCCGTATGACTTTGCAGGTATTCATGACCTGAGGTTACAATTTCTGAAAGCGCTTTTTGCTTGGCAATCTTGGTTTCTTCGCTGGAGCTCGACTCACTGAAGAAGCCGCCGTGAATAATCAGTTTCATATCAGGATTCTGGTATTGCTTTAAGGTGATGGATTTTCAGCTGGTGCGTTTTCAGATCATAAACATCACCATCGCACATCACGTGCACGATCATGTTGTTGATTGAAACCGGTTGGCCCATCTGTACATCCGTTAGATTTGTGTCAGACATTTTACGGCCATCTACCAGAATAACCATGCCAGAGCCGATCGCTTCCATCCGTGTACCCTTACTAATGAACAATCCAGTATCTTCCCCTAGTCCGATACCCAAAATACCCGGATTACTTGCCGCAGCATAGAGTAATCGTCCTATCCGTCCACGTTGCACAAAGTGGGTATCTACGATCACACCATCGATAAAACCCAGTCCACCGGTAATCTTTACCTCCCCTTTCAGCAAGGCGTCTTTGCTGCTGCCCTGATAGATCATGTTTTTTGAGCTTGCCGCAGCCCCCGCAGAAGTGCCGGCAATTACCACCTGCTCCTGCTGGTACTTCTCGAGCAATACCTCATGAAATGCTGTACCGCCAAAAATAGAAGATAAACGAAGTTGATCGCCGCCAGTAAAGACGATCACTTCTGCTGCACGCAGGCGATCGGTATATTGCTTGTCATTAGCCTGCTCGCGACTGGAGATATTGAGCACGCCAACATTGTAAACATCAAGATGTGCGAAAGCTTTCACATACTCTTCGCCTACCCGGTCGGGAATCAGGGAAGCTGTGGTAATAATCTCAAATCTTGATAAATTATCTTTGATAGATTCGGTCGTAATTCGCTTTAAGATGCCCCGCTCGAAGAAGTTCATGTTATCGGCCTGACCAAACGTTGTTTCGGTAAAACTTCCTGTATTAATTGCGCCGCCAATTATTATTAATTTACCTTTTGGAGCCATTTAGATACTTTTTATTAGAACAAAGTTCAAATATATGGCTAATGAGGCTAAAAATCAGGTTTTTATACAAAAATTTCAGGTAAAAACCATATTTCATGCTGCGAAACGATAAAAATTTTAGAAAATGTATAAGGCACTTTACAGAAGTATACAAAAACCAAAGCAGCATCTATATAGTTTATAATTGACCAAACAATTCTGTTAATATGCTATTTTTACTGCCTGCAGCGCAGCTTAAAAGCGACCAAACCTTAACAACAATTTCAAATGAAAATATTAGGCATACAAGTGCTGCGAGGACCAAACATCTGGTCCATTACCCGTAAGAAACTCATCCAGATGCGTCTGGATCTGGAGGAGCTGGAACAACAGCCCAGCAATCTTATTCCGGGCTTTGCGGAGCGCATCCAGGCGCTTCTGCCAAGCTTATACACCCATCGTTGCTCCATTGGTGAACCTGGCGGTTTATTTAAGCGTATTGAAGAAGGTACCTGGATGGGCCATGTCATCGAACACATTGCACTGGAGATACAAACGCTGGCCGGTATGGATACAGGCTTTGGCAGAACGCGGCAGACAAAAACGGAGGGCATTTACAATGTGGTATTCAGCTATCTGGAAGAGAAAGCTGGTGTTTACGCCGCTGAAGCTTCCGTAAAGATTGCCGAGGCGCTGATTAGTGGCGAGCCTTACGATCTGGAACAGGACATCCGCCGCTTGCGTGAACTGCGCGAGCAGGAGCGCCTTGGACCTAGTACAGGATCTATTGTTGATGAAGCCATCTCCCGGAAAATACCATGGATCAGACTGAACAAAAGTTCGCTGGTGCAGCTGGGTTACGGTAAAAATCAGGTACGCTTCCGCGCAACGATGACCGAAAGGACCAACAGCATTGCTGTAGATATTGCCTGCAACAAGGAAGAAACTAAACGTTTATTACAGGATGCTGCCATTCCGGTAGCTAAGGGCGTGACGATTTCAGACCCTGAAGGTGTGAGAGATGCCGTTCGCCACGTTGGTTTCCCGCTGGTGTTTAAACCGCTTGATGGCAATCACGGTAAAGGTGCCACCATTAATGTGCAGACTATGGAAGAGGCTGTTGCTGCTTTTGAGTATGCACAGAGATATTCCAGAAGGGTTATCATTGAGCGATTTATTACCGGCTACGACTTTCGTATCCTGGTTATCGACCATAAGATGGTGGCAGCAGCATTGCGGGTGCCAGCCCATGTAACTGGTAATGGTCTAAACACGGTACAGGAACTGATCGATATCGAAAACCAGGATCCTAGAAGAGGTTATGGACATGAGAACGTGCTGACTGAAATCACCGTAGACCGCGATACCCTGGACCTGCTGGCTAAAAATAATTATACACTGGATTCCGTAATTCCAAATGGCGAAACGGTTTACCTGAAGTCTACTGCAAATTTAAGTACAGGCGGAACTTCCATCGATGTGACCGACCTGGTGCACCCGGAAAACGTTTTCACCTGCGAACGGATCTCCAGAGTTATTGGTCTGGATATTTGCGGGATAGACATTATGGCGCCGAACCTTACCCATCCTTTTTCGGAAAATGGCGGGGTAGTGCTCGAGGTTAACGCAGCACCGGGTTTCCGGATGCACCTGGCCCCTAGTGAAGGTTTACCGCGCAACGTTGCCGCACCGGTGATCGACATGCTTTATCCGCCGGGGAAATCTGCACGTATCCCTATTATTGCGATTACTGGAACTAATGGAAAGACCACCACAACCCGTCTGATTGCACATATTGTAAAAAGCAATGGTACACGCGTTGGTTTTACGACCTCTGATGGGGTATATGTACAAAACAACCTCCTCATGGAAGGGGATACAACAGGGCCAATCAGCGCGGAATTCATCCTTCGCGATCCAACGGTCGAGTTCGCTGTTTTGGAGACCGCCAGAGGCGGAATTTTACGTTCCGGACTCGGTTTTAACAGCTGTGACATCGGCATTGTCACCAACATTCAGGAAGATCACCTCGGTATTGCAGACATCCATAACCTGGACGACCTGACACGCGTTAAATCCGTGGTCATTGGTGCAGTGAAAAGAAGTGGTTGGGGCGTATTGAATGCAGATAACAAGTATTGCATCAGAATTGCGAACAAAGCGGATTGCAAGGTCGCTTACTTTTCGATGAATGAAGATAATCCGGTGATTAAGGAGCACTGCAAGAAAGGCGGCACCGCAGCCATCTACGAGAATGGCTACATCACGATCAAAAAAGGCGACTGGAAGATCCGGGTGATCAAGGTGACACACGTGCCTTTGACCTTTGGTGGAAGTTTGGAGTTCATGATAGAAAACGTGCTTGCAGCCACGCTGGCAACTTTCCTATATGGCTATAAAATTGAAGACATCCGGGTATCGCTGGAGACTTTCATTCCTTCTGCCGCACAGACACCGGGACGGATGAACATCTTTAACTTTAAGGAGTTTAAGATCCTGATCGACTTTGCACACAATCCGGACGGCTTCAACGGCATCAAGGGTTATTTAAGTACCATTGAGGCTACGGAGCATATTGGTGTGATCTCGGGCACCGGCGACAGGCGCGATGAGGACATCATTGAAACGGCAAAGATCTCTGCCGAGATGTTCGATAAGATCATCATTTGCCAGGAAAAGTACCTCCGTGGCAGAACGCAGCAGGAACTTATCGATCTGCTTTTACAGGGGATAAGAGCAGTTAAGCCAGATATGAAGGTGATCATCAACAACAGTGGTGATGATTGTCTGCGCTATCTGGTAACGACCGCGCAGCCTGGCACCTTTATTACCATATTAAGCAACACGATAGACGATGCCATTACGAAAGTGGCAGAGTACCGCGATAAAGAAGCGGGTGTTTAATTCCTTATCGAGTAGGAAGGTAATCATTATTTGATTACCTGTCCCCTCACACCACCGTACGTGCCGTTCGGCATACGGCGGTTCATTAAACATAAACAGCTTTAGGGGTTACTATTTCTTTTAGACATAGTAGCCCCTGTTTCTTTAGAAATGCATTGTTAAGAGTCCGGGTCAGTATCGGGCTGTGTACGGTTCGCCAATGGCCTTTTCGGGTATTTCCCCATTGATAAGCCTGATCAGGGTGAACCCCAAGTTTCTCGAGTTGCTTAACGCGGGTCTTTACCTGCTTCCATTGTATCCAATAACATAGCCTGACTCGACTGCGGACCCACTCATCAAGTTCTCTGAATACAGTATGAGCTTCGCTCAGCTTGAAGTAGTTCCCCCAACCCTGGTTCAGCTGCCTGATTTGCATCATCCGATCCTCGATCGGGTAAGGTTTTCTGCGGCAGGTAATCTCCCTGATTTTATCCTTGTAAGTGCTAATGCTTTTACGGTGTACCGTAATGCCTTTGCTACCTTTCTTGTGATAAAAGGTAAAGCCCAGTAGTCTGGTTTGCCATGGACGGGTAACCACGCTCTTTTCCACGTTTACTTT
>NZ_JCAJXC010000018.1:0-94926 GCF_059278965.1 Pedobacter sp. NEAU-ZC8 | reverse complement strand
CTCATTGCAAAGCGTTGCTTCCGCTCAGCAGTTCGTGTGACTGACAGGTTCCATGTTCAGAAACTAGCAACTGAAGCGCTGCAGGAGATGCGCATTAAATACCGCTGGGAAGCCTTAGATGCAGAAAATGAGGCCATAGACCAGGCTAGGAAAGCAAAGAAACCCTTCCATGCAGAAGTACTCTCAAACGGTGATACATTAAAGCAATTACTAGCCCGGAGTCGATACGCATTGTACAGAAGACCTGAAGCCTGGTCTGCAAGTCAGAAAGAACGAGCTGATCTACTCTTTGAGAAGTATCCTAAACTTAAGCAAGCTTATAACTTAAGCCTGAACTTAAGCAATATCTTTGAGAAAACTACCGACAAACTTTACGGTCTGGCAAGACTCGCCAAATGGCATGAGGCAGTAAGACAATCGGGCTTTAAGTCCTTTAACACGATTTCAAGATCCATTCAGTATCATTATCAAACCATCCTGAACTACTTTGATAGTCGATCTACGAATGCTTCAGCCGAGTCATTCAACGCCAAAATAAAGGCATTCAGAAGCCAGTTTAGAGGAGTAAGAAGTACTGAGTTCTTCTTGTATCGCCTTACCCAACTTTATGCTTAACAACAACCTTACTCCACAACTTTTAGACTTGATCCAATGAAGCTCAGCTTGGCGCAGGTCAAAACTTATGGCGTACATTATCAAAACCCTATGCAGAATAAAGACCAGCAGATTAATTCACTTATTGAACTTAATGATGCGCTCGAAAATTATTTCGGAAATACGATCATTCCACAACTCTTCGTAGACGCCCAGCTCATCCTGCGGAAATTTACACCACCGGCGATGAAACAGTTCAAACTGGCCAATTCCGATATAGGGCGCCCACTGGCCGAAATCAAAGAGCACTTCCGTTTTCCCGCATTTATGGACAACATCCGGCACGTGATCAACTCTGGAGAGATCCTGGAAAAGGAAATTCAGACGACAGACATGCGCTGGTACCAGATGAATATCCTGCCTTATGTTATTAAAAAACTAAACCAGACCAATGGTGTGATCATTACATTTGTGGAAATCACAATGCGTATCAAAGACCTGAGGGAACAGGAAAAGCTCATCGCCGAACACGAGATGCTGCTAGACACCATCTCTCATGATATCAAATCTCCACTCACCAGCCTAGGTCTGACTATCGGATTGCTTAAACAAGTCCCGGAAAAAGGTATGGAGCGCTTTCCGGTTTTGTTGGCAAAGGTGGAAAGCAGCATGCTAAACATGCAGCAGATCATCAATGATCTAACGAATGCCCGCTGGCAGCAGCATAAATACCAGGCGCAGGAAGAACTCTTAAGTTTTGAACATATCATTGAAGATGTCCGCCTCACCCTTGCGGCACAAATTGAAGAGTCACGTGCGTTGATAACCAGTAAGATTGCTGTCTCGCAGGTGATGTTTGTTCGACGGAAGTTACGCAGCGTTGTTTACAACCTTGTTAACAATGCGATTAAATATCGTGCAAAGGATCGCCGGCCAGAGATCTCAATTGAGACCACGGAAGAAGATGGATTTATGGTGATCCGTATTGCGGATAATGGCAGAGGCATACCTGAAGCTGACTTCAAGAATATCTTCCATAAGTATGAACGACTGGCTGATGATGTTGAAGGCACAGGCATTGGCCTTTATCTGGTAAAAGAAATCATCAGCAATGCAGGCGGTAGAATCACTGTTGAGAGTGAACCGGGAAAGGGTTCAGTATTTGCAGTGTATCTTAACCTTGAAACAAACTAACTGGTTCGAGCAGCTGAACCCTAAAAGTTCAGCTGTGCCTGTATACGGAGCAGATTGCCGGTTTGATAATTGTCTGGTAGCTCGAAGTCTTCATACCGCCTTTTGGAGAAGTTGTAGCTGCCCACCAGTTCGAACTGTGGTACAGGTTGCCATTCTACACCGAACTCAAAATCGTTAACCTTATAACTTCTGGCATCAAGTTCATGCTTTTTGCCCCCATCGTAGTACTGCGCCCGTAGGAACGGAATAAAGGTCTGATCATTCTTTTTGATCAGATAAGACATGGTTACATATCCACCTTTAAGGTTCTGCACTTCGATGGAATCTGTTTGTTTATTAAACTCAGGACCTTTGCCCACATTGAACTCCGCCTGAATACCAAAGGGCTTCGGATATAAGACAAACGTCGCTGCCACACGCTGGTCCAGGTAATTACGATCGGCGGTATACTTTACGTCCTCCGAGATTTCATTTTCCGGAACCACAAACTTACCGGTATATCCCTGGATGCCGGGCTCAATGATCTGATTGCCTATCGCAAACGGCCAGGTAACCCTGGCTACGGTATGCAGTTCGTTATTCTGATCCAGCTGATTTGGTGTCTGCCCGTTGAAAACACCAATAGCGAAGATGCCGAAGTCCCCACTACCTTTAAGTCCGTCCTTCACCAGATTTTTCAGTAGTTCACGTTTCTCTTTTGGAGCCCAGTAAAAGAACACGCCCAGGTCGCGCTCGTTGGTAAAAGCACTATTTAGTGCATCAGCACGATCTAGAGGAATTCGCACCGAGCTGGATTGCATATTCTCAAAGCCGTATGGAATTTTCGTTTGTCCAATTCTAATCCGGTATTCGTTCTTTGAATCCAATCCCAGATCAAAGTAGGCGTCTTTTATCTGTCCGAAATTCAGACCTCCTGAGGTGGAGCTTGCAAAGTCAGGCTGGAAATAAAAGAATACCTGTTTGCCAATCTGCCCGGAAAAGACCAGTCGGGCACGGCGGATGAAGAAACTGCTGTTGCCATTCCAGCTCTTGTCACATTGCTCGCAACCAAGATTGGGATTAGACTGAAATGCATTGTAGCGAGCCTGTATATAACCGCGAATGGAGAAAGTGTCATACCATTTGGGTGTATTGTCTTCTTGCGCGCGAACAGCAGTGGTAAGAGCAATAAATGTTGCCGCAAGAGCAAGTATCCGCTTTAATCTCATTATTAAGAATTTGTTAACGTTCTGGTGTTTGTTAAGAATGTGCAAAGAAAGCACCTTAGCCTCAATTCTGTGCCATTCATTTCGAATATATTCACCAGTTCGGACTTTGGGGCCTTCACAGCTCAGGAAAGGACCTCTTCAAGCACCTGATGTGCACGGATTTCACCGAAAGACGCGGTATGCAAGGTGTAAAATACCAGGATCTTGTTCAGAATGGCACGTCGGTCCAACTTGCTGAGGCTGATTTCATTAAGTTTATCCATTGGCGTGGTAAAAAGCGCAATGAAGATCTGTGCGTCCGTCTTATCCATGTAGTAGGGGTGTACCGGAGGCCGGCTACAGAAGGCGCCTTCCTGCAGGTCGAAGTAGTTTTGACCGCTTTTGCCTTCCACACTCGGTGCAAATCCCAGGTATCTGGAAAGTTTTAGCAGAAAGGCAAGGTGAAAATTAATACTGGCATGCTGGGCCTCGTCGAACCAGGCTATACTATTGTATATAAAATCAAACAGATGTTCATCCGTATGTTGCTGTCTGATGCTTTTATAAAGCACTTCATTCAGGAACATCACCATGGTACTCTTGATGATATCGTAGGGAATGCTGCGGAATATGGGGGAGGACTGCAGCTCTTTCACACGCTGAATGCCGGTATTCGCTTTAAAGTAAACCACCATTTCCAGCAGGTGTAAAGGCTGCAGCATGTTTAAATTAACCTTTGCCTTTGGTTTCCGTACCCCATTGATCAGATATGACTGAATACCAAATTTCTCCGTAAATATCTGAACCACTACGCCGGTATCGCCATAGAAGGTGGTTTTCAGTACAATTCCGCGGGTCTTGTGCAGCATAAGATATTTTAATCAAAGATAGTTAAATTGCCTGAAGCGGAATTTATCAAGTACTTTTGCCACAAGCATTACACCACAATGAGCGAAGCAAAGGACGAAAAAACCAATCTACATCCCCGGAACAAACACCGTTCACGTTATGATTTTGCAGCTTTAGTAAAAGCACTACCTGCGCTTCGTGATTTCATCAAAATCAATCCTTATGGGGATGAATCGGTAGACTTTGCTGATCCCCGAGCCGTAAAGACCTTGAATTCCGCGCTGCTTAAACACTTTTATGGCATCTCGCACTGGGATATTCCCGAAGGTTATCTTTGTCCGCCGGTACCCGGACGGGCGGATTATATTCATTACCTGGCCGATCTGCTTGCCGAAAGCCATGACGGTGTTGTGCCAACAGGACGGACGCTGCGTGTGCTCGATATCGGTGTGGGTGCCAACTGCATCTATCCAATTGTTGGACATCAGGAATACGGCTGGACCTTTGTAGGCTCTGATGTAGATCGAACGGCGGTTAAATCCGCTCAGAACATTGTTGCTGCAAACCCGGAGCTGCAAGGTGCCGTACAGATCAGACTGCAGGAAAACAAACAGCAGATCCTGAAGGGAATCATCAAACCTGGGGAAACATTCGATTTAACGATGTGCAATCCACCTTTCCATGCCTCAGCAGAAGAAGCCGCAGCTGGCTCCGGCCGCAAACTGCGCAACCTGGGCAAGCAAAGTAAAGTGTTGAATTTTGGCGGTCAGCAGGTAGAGCTCTGGGTGGAAGGTGGTGAACAGGCATTTATTCGCAAGATGGTATTTGAAAGCGCTGAATTGCCAAAATCAAAGACCTGGTACACCAGCCTGGTGTCCAAAAACAGCAACCTGCCTGGTATATACAATGCCTTGGAAAAAGTAAAGGCCACTTCGCTGCGTAGCATCGAAATGGCCCAAGGTCAAAAGATTAGCAGGTTTGTAGCCTGGAACTTCGGTATTTAAGCTACCTGATCCTGGTCCTCCGCAAGTTTAGAATAAATTCTAAGTTGTTTCTTTAAGATTTGTCTTGCCACGTGAATTCTGGTTTTAACCGTGCCGATCGGGATATTCAGCTCATCAGCGATTTCGTGGTATTTATAGCCTTCAAAGTATTTGATGAAAGGCGTATAGTATTCTGGCTGCAGTTTCTCCAGGGCTTTGTAGATGTCGTCCATTACAAACTTGCCCTCACTGCCGTTCATCGAAGCACTTAAGAATAATTTATCGGAAGTCAGGTCATCTGTTACCGTCATGATACGATCGGTTTTGGAGCTTTTCCTGTAGTTGTTAATAAAGGTGTTCCTCATAATGGTGTATAACCATGCTTTCAAATTGGTTCCTTCCTTAAACTGACTTGAATAGTTGATGGCCTTCAGCATTGTTTCCTGAAACAGGTCGTTCGCATCGTCGGTATCTTTAGTGAATGAGAACGCAAAAGAGAATAAAGAATCTTTATGACTAAAAATGTTTAAGTTGAATGCTTTAGTGTCCATTGTTTAATAGATTTGGTTGATAGATAAACAAATAATAACAATTGACATACCAATTTTTTTTATTTTAACTTTATCGCATGAAATATCAAATCACGTATCAGGCGGCGCGGGTTATTGCTTCTCAGGTTGAGTCGATCTTTAATGAGCACCTTCGTTTAGCCAAAGATCGTGGGGAGATAGACCTGGCACCATTGCCGGAAGCGCCGATCGTGGAGATGATCATTGATGCGGCATTTTGGGCCAGTCTCCGTAAGGAAGAAGGCCATTCTCCAAAGATATCCCTCGCCTTTGTAGCCCCAGCGCAGGCCGGAAATCCCTTAATCTTCAAGCAGCGACTATCACTTACCTCCACTGCCCTGGCTAAGATCGCGCCGGGGGTAGAGCGGGCCGGCATACACCTGGGCGTATGGCATGAAGAGGGTGAAATTTACATCTGGGGAACCACTACCAGTATCCCAAACTTTTGTTTTGTGCTTGACGTTTCTGAACCCAGCTTGCTGGTGATCAAACATCGCCGGTTTTCAGGATTTGGCAAGTTTACCAACGTTGCTGTACTAAAAGGAGAGCAGATTAAGATCGTGGACTCGGGTAGTGGTGCCATGCCAGATACCCCACAACTCGTATTATCCCTATTAGATTTAACGGCACCTTCGTACTGGAATGATGCCGTTAACGTGATGATCCAACTGGCCGTATCCATGCGGGCGCATCAACGCGGCGGAACGTTATTGATCGTATCATCGAAGAACAACAACTGGCTCCATTCGATCATCAAGCCATTTCAGTATGGCGTGCAACCGGCATTCTCGGGTTTATCCAAACTGCTCAACCAGGACCGGAAAGAAGCAAGCCAGATCTTCTGGCAAACAGCACTGCGCAGGGAGGTTGAACATATGGCCGGACTGACCGCTGTTGATGGTGCAACCATTGTAAATGAAAACTATGACTTACTCGCTTTTGGCGCCAAGATCGGACGAGCAAAAGGGAAGGAGACTGTAGATGATATCATCCTGATCGAACCTGTATATGGTGGAGGTGCGGTAACCATGCCAGCGGCGAAGATGGGTGGTACCCGCCATTTATCGGCGGCGCAGTTTGTGAACGATCAGCATGACGCACTCGCACTTGTCGCGTCCCAAGACGGCCATTATACCCTGTTCAGCTGGTCTGAAACAAGGAACATGGTGCAGGCCCACCGCATAGACACGCTGTTGCTCTAAAACTCAAAAAAGGGCATAAAAACCGAAACGAAAGGGCATAAAAAATCCCGGTGGGCAGCACCGGGAAAAAAATTAATTAATGTTTTTCAACTCCTATGAAAATACAATGGCCCCGGTAATCACGGCCAGGAACATGATCAGCATAACAACACGATCTGCGTAAATCCATTGCTGCTTGCTTAATGTCTTCTCAATCTTTTCTTCGCTATGCCTCGCATAGGTCGGAAAAACAGGATTTAATTTGATTAACATAGGTAGATGATTAAAGATGTACTTATCGCGATACAAAGTGTGCGCCAAAGTATTGTCTTACTGGCAAATAATCCTAAGTTTTAGTTTTTCTAAACAAGCTTAACTCAACTGTTAAAGTTGTGCTTCTTGTAAAACTTTTTCAACTCGTTAATCCTTCGTTTTCTGTTCTTCAAGACTTTTTCTGAGTACACTGTTCTTTTTACCGTATCCAAAATAAATCGCCATACCGATAGCCAGCCAGACCACCAATCTGATCCAGGTATCTGCAGGTAAAAATAGCATCATGCCCAGACAAACCAGGATTCCGAGTATCGGGATTAAGGGTACAAAGGGTACTTTAAAAGGTCTCACCGCATCTGGATTGGTCTTTCTTAAGATCAGAATGCCCACACATACCATTAGAAATGCCAATAGCGTCCCAATGCTGGTCATCTCCCCAACAATCCGCATAGGCACCAAAGCGGCGAAAGTGGCGATGAAGGCACAAAGCAGGATGTTCGATTTATAAGGAGTTCTAAATTTAGTATGCACCTCTGAAAACACTTTCGGTAATAAGCCATCGCGGCTTATGGAATAGAACATTCTCGATTGTGCCATCAGATCCACCAGGATCACCGAAGTATAACCTACCAGAATGGCCAGAATTACCGCCTGACTAATCCAGTTTATCGGCGTGTTCTGCAAGGCAATCGCCACCGGCGCCCCGCTGTTGGCAAACTCCTTATAGTTTGCAAGTCCGGTAAGCACATGAGCGAAAACACCGAATAATACCGTACAAACCAATAATGACCCTAATATCCCGATCGGCAAATCTCTTGCAGGTTTCTTAGTCTCTTGTGCAGAAGCAGCTACCGCGTCAAAGCCGATAAATACAAAGAATACCAATGCTGCACCCCGCAGGATGCCCGACCAGCCATACTCACCGAAAACACCGGTGTTTTGCGGGATGTAAGGTTGATAGTTCCCCGGATTGATGTATTTCCAGCCCATGGCAATGAACACCACAACCACACCAACTTTCAGGAAAACGATGATTGCATTCACGATTGCAGATCCCTTTGCGCCTCGAATAACCACCATGGTCATGATGATCACGATCATTGCTGCGGGAATATTGATCCAGCCGTTTACCATGCGGCCATCTGCAAGTTGCGCAGTTTCAAAGGGCGACATGGTGAGTTGTGCCGGAAGATAGATGTTGAAGGAAGCTAAAAACCTGGTGAGGTATTGCGACCAACTCACGGCCACGGTAGCACAGCCTACGGAATATTCCAGGACCAGGTCCCAGCCGATGATCCATGCAAAAAACTCGCCCATGGTAGCGTAAGAGTACGTGTACGCGCTACCCGCCACCGGAATCATGGAAGCAAACTCTGCATAACACAAGGCCGCTAAACCACAGCCTAGGGCCGCAATGAAAAATGATATGGTAACAGCGGGCCCTGCATAGGTGGCTGCCGCAAGACCAGTGATGGAAAATAAACCGGCGCCAAGTGTCAGTCCTACACCGATGAGTATCAGGTTAAAAGGCCCTAAGGATCTCTTAAGGGAGTGTTCGTTGCTCTCGTTTGCTTCAACGAGAATCTGATCAATGGATTTCTTTAGCATAAAGAATATGGAAATAGTCGACAAAAGTAGTAGATGATGCGTTATTAACCATGTAAAGTTCTTGTGTAAATTTTATATGGCTGATATACAAATGGTTACAATTAAATGAATGTTTAATACAGTACTATGTATTGCATATTACTGTATTAAACATATATCTTTGTTATATGATAGCAGAAAATACGCAAACACAAATGCGCAAGGGCATACTCGAATACTGTGTGCTTCTGATAATATCGAAAGGGGAGATCTATGCTTCTGATATTATTGCGGAACTAAAGAAGGCCAGATTGCTGGTGGTGGAGGGTACGCTTTACCCATTATTAACCCGCTTAAAGAACAACGGTTTGTTGAGCTATAACTGGGTTGAATCAACCTCTGGTCCCCCCAGAAAGTACTATCTGCTAACCGCGGAAGGAAAAGAAATACTAAATAAACTGGACATCACCTGGATGGAGTTGTCTTACGCCATAGAAACATCAAAACAAACGAAATCATGAAAAAGACGCTCAACATAAATATTGGAAATTCAATCATCTTGATTGAAGAGGACGCTTATGAAATGTTAACAGCTTATTTGAATGAGATTAAATTTCACTTTTCAAAGAATGCTGATCATTTCGAGATTGTCACGGATATAGAAAACCGTATTGCGGAAATGTTTCGCGATATCCTTGCACAACAACAAAAACAGGTGATCGGCATTGATGATGTGCAATCGGTCATTGCACAGATGGGTTCTGTGAAAGACTTCGAGTCGGCAGATGAGGCAGAAGAAAGCGGTTATGAAGATACGATCAGCGGGGTTAAAAAGCTCTACCGTGATACAGACGAGGCCTATATTGCTGGTGTTTGTGCTGGCTTAAGTCATTATGCCAACGTTGATGCCAAGTGGTTCCGTTTATTATTTCTGGTTTCCCTGTTCTTTGCTGGTTCGGGCATCGTTGCTTACCTGATCATGTGGATCTTGATTCCGCGGGCTGTTACACGTTCGCAGCGGATGTATATGAAAGGGCAGCCGGTAAACCTGCACGGCTTTATTCGCAACTTCGAAGAAGAGCTTGCCGGGAATCAACTGATCAACCGTTCACGTGGTTTCTTTGTAGAACTTGCCGAAGCTGCGGGGCGACTCGTTAGAACTTTGGGAAAGACTTTCTTCAAGGTAATCGCTGCGCTCATCATCATCTTTGGTACCTGCTTTTTTCTAAGTCTGTTGGTTGCACTTGCGGTGTTCTTTGGCTTCTGGGACGCGAACCCAAGTGATTATTTTCCTTTAAATATTGTAAATGATAATTATCTGTCATCCATGGTGGTGGCGTTCTTTATTGCCATGGCAGTGCCTGTAATTGCGCTGGTGCTCTTTGCAATCCGGGTTGCATTTAACACCAGAGCAATAAACCGCACGGTATCCTTTGCCCTCCTTGTTGTGTGGTTAGGTGGCGTAATGGTGAGCATCTTTTACATCACTAAAGTATTCTCCGAGTTTAAAGAAGAAGCGGCTTTCACACAGGTCAGAGAGTTGAAGAAATATGATGCCTACACTTTAGTCCTGGATCGTTCCAGATTCTTTTCTAAGGAGGATAGCGTAAAATACCAGATCAATACCGACAAATACCGGGGTAAAGTGATCCTGAATGAAATGGACGATCCCTTTAACCTGCCAAGAAATGTGCGCTTAAATATTGAGAAAAGTGATAACGATCGCGTGACACTTACGCAGAACAACAGTTCGCACGGAAAGAACTTCGAGGCGGCATTAAGCCATGCACAGAACATCCGTTATGACTTTAGTCAGCAGGATTCCCTGTTAAACTTCAGTCCTTTTCTTCAGCTCAACCGCAATACAAACTGGAGAGATCAGGAGGTGGAGTTAACGCTTAAGGTTCCGGTAGGTGTCAAGTTGTTCCTGACGGACGATATGGATCGCCTAAACTTTAGCTTCGACTATTGGTCATGTGATGGCGAAGAGGCGCGGAAGGTCTGGGTCATGACAGAAGAAGGCTTAAAATGTGGTGTGCCCAACTAATATATTCTTGTTAAACAAAAAAGGAAGGTTTTGAACCTTCCTTTTTTGTTTTATAGACCTTTTAATAATCTCTTACACCTCCAATTATTTAACAGTATAGCGGTAAATGAATCGACCGGGGTTACCGTTAACGTCAAGTCCCTCCACGATGGCCTTGTAAGTACCCTTACCATCGGCATTGTAAAATTCGAATGAGCTTGCGCCGGTCGTGGCGTCGGTTACCACCTTAGGGTTCCAGAATATGGTGCTTCTAAGATCAGTGGTATTATAGGTTTTACCAGGAAGGTATTTCGGTGCATAGAACTCACGATCTTTGCTGAAACCTTTTGGACTGAACTTCAGGGTATTGCTCTCTGGAATCATTTTCTTCAGATCAGCGATGCTCATCTTGGTTTTTTCCACCTTTTTCATGTTGATGGAGATGACCCCGTTGCTGTTGTATGTTCTGCTTACCGTTCCAACATCGTCTCTAAGGAAGATTTCAATCGACTCGATCTCTGAAGGGTTCACGCCATTGATCGAAAACAGATCTACCGGCGTGCCCGCAAGGAAAACTTGTACGGGTACCCGCCTGCCAGCATTATAGTCGCGGGTGATGTAGAAATTGTTTTCATAGAAGGTCAGGCCTGTTGCCATCGTTTTCAGGCAGTTGATCAGATCGCGGCAGTTGCCCAGGCGTTCACCATCAATCTGATGATCTGCGACCATGCTTAAAGTGGTTAAAGCAGAGTAATCATTGTGCGATACCTTCTTAACAGGCGCCCCTTTAATTACAACCTCCTTCAGGTTGTTCAGGAAACGGTATTGTTTTTTACTGTTTGCCAGGTAATTGTTCAGCGTGCTGTCAATATTCTGCACTTCATCGGGCGCATTGATGTTTTTGGTAATGGCCGCTGCCGGTGATTGATCCAGCATGATCATCATATTATTGGAGTTGGCGTTGTATTTTGCGCTGATCACCACTTCTGAGGAATCCGGAATGTTTAGATTTTTGAAGGTGAAAAGTCCGGAAGGACTGGTCAGGATCTCCTGTGAAATGGGCTTATTGGTTACGGTTAGCCGTAGCGCACCTTTCTTCACCGGCATCCCCGTGCGGTCGCGCAGTGTTCCGGTAAGGTCCATTCCTTGTTCCGGATAGTAGGTGATTGGCGTGTATTTATTCGCCAGGATATCTTTATATACAAACCTGCGATAGCCTTGTGTCAACAGCAGCACATCAAGATCAGCTACTTTCTTATCGTTGATTTTATTAAAGTAATAGTTTGGTCGCTCGATATAGCCCTGAAGGTCGGAGGTTAGCAGTAATGCGCTTAAGATGGTCGTCTCTGCATCATCATTAAATGGCACTTTCTGCTCATCAATTACCGTTACCGAGAAGTTACCGGCAATTTTCTTGGTGGAATCTTGGGCTGTTACCGTCATCTTCACCTTCTGACGTGGCTTGTAGGTCGCCAGGTCGGTGCTGATCCTCAGGTTCAATGCATCTTTATGCAGCACAAAGGCCAGACGCTCGGATGCTGGTTCGCCGGTCGCAGAAAAAAGTGTCAGCTGCACAATGCCCGAGGGGAACTTGTCCTTCGGGATTTTCGCCGAGGTTACCTGATTCTGAAGCATCGTTTGTGCAGCGTAATAAACGACGTTGCTATGCTGCGCAACCAGAAATAGCGGTTTGCCTTTGTTCGCCTGGAAGTATGCTTCATTAGCGACAATCTTGACACCAATTACATCAGCAAGGGTGTTGCTCACCTGCAGATTCACGCCAGAGGCCTTTGCTGCAGGAATCTGGAACACCTGTTTACTTCCATCTTTGAACGTGATGTTAGCTTTGTAGGTTTTTGAAGGCTCCGGATTCAGGTAAAAAGCACCCATGCCCAGGTGGCTGGAGCTGATTGCGGTAACCTGGTTACCATCATTGTCGGTTACATTACCGGTAAAATCGATACCAAGACCGTTCGGCTTTACCGCTTTTATTGCAACCTGGCTTGGCAGGCCGATGTACAACTCGCCACCTTCAGGGAAGAACTGCAAATCGATGTTTCCAACCTGTGGTTTAATGTTAAAGCTTGAGCTCAGTATTTCTTTGTCAGCCAGGACAAGGTCCGTATACAGCTCACCCGACTTAATGAAATTCTCTTTTTTGGTGCTAATTTCTACGTTCAGGAAGCCGTTTTGGTCTGTGGTGCCGCGACCTTTGGCTACAACATCGTAGGAGGATACCATCCGCCAGTTTACCACTTTGTTGCTTAGCGGCAGTTTTTCTTCATTCCTGAACTGAATACGGGCGTTGATGGTCTGGCTCTTATCCGATTGGCTTGCGTTGTATTTGATGTTTGTGAACAGACGTTTGTCAATGGCATCTCCAATGGCAATGGTTTTTGTGAAGTAATATTCCTGCGGGAAGTTTAACATCCATACCGTATAGGCTTTAACATAATAGTTACCCTGTTTGTACAGCTCCAGATCGAGCGGGATGTGACCTGTCGACACACTGTTGTTCACTGGGAGCTTCAGAGAAGTCACCAGGGAGTCTTTTTCATTGAGCACATCAACGTAAACGATCTTACTGAGCTGTGAAGGCAGATTCTGCTCTGAACTAAGGTAGGCTTTAAACCAGATGGTATCTGCAACGCTATAATATGGTTTGTCGAAATGCAGGTAAACCTTTTCAACGGGTTGTGTCTGGGAAAGCCTTTTTGTTTTCTCAAGGATGTTTTGCAGTACTGCCGTGTCTTGTTGTGGACTGGCTTGGGCAGCTGCGGAAAAATGTAAGCCCAGGGTTAGGAAAGTGAGGGCAAATACAATTTTGATATACTTCATGGATTCGTTTTAACCTTTTAATCTGGCTAATATATTGATTTATAAAAGGTGTAGGCTAATCAAAACACTTAGTTTAACATATTTTGACATTTCTGTTCGCTATGCTCCATTAGGATGCAGTTTATCCACATCTTCTCATAAGCATATCAAAATTTTTCCTGCTTTTACACGGATATACCCAATTTGAGGATTGCTTAAACGGTTGTGCAACAATACGTTAATTTTGGTGCGCATTTAACTTAAATTAACGTTTATGAAATCATTCTACCTAAAAGCCCTATGGGCTGCTGCACTCGCTGTAACGCTCTCGGCTTGTGAGAAAAAAGCAGAAAACTTTGAGAAATCTTCGGAACAAGTAGCTGCAGCTACAGCTGAGCTGGTGTATCCAGTGCCATCAACAGACTTATCAAACAACATCCTTCCGGAAAGAATGTTGCCAAGAGCAGTTTTGACTAAGGGCTATATGTACAAGAATATCAAGGTCAAGCTTATTGATACAGTTTGCGCCGAATATATTCAAGGCACTAAAAAATTAGGCTTTTCCAACCTGAATGAGGGCGCCTTTATTAGCAAATTTGGCAATAACGAGTTCAAGATTACTGCGGATCATGAATTTAACAGGACTGGCTTTGCGCGGCTGAAGAATGGCCCAAAAGGTTGGTGGACGCACTGGAATTATAGTCCGTATACCGAATCTGAATATCCTGAGGTGCTTTTTGCTAGAAATAGGTATGGAGCAGATGTTATTGGACAAAGTAGTGTAACCCTGCTTTTGAGTAAACCAGTAAAAACCTTTGGATTTGAAATTGCACCCAATGTGACCGGAAAAGACTTTAAAGTCATCGTTGAATATCCGGAGTATTCAACCTATCGTGCCCCAACTTTATTCCAAGTTGAACAAACCATCAGTTCACCTTCCGGCGCAAGGTTAATTGCTGTCAAATCGGAGCGAGCATTTGATTTTGTGATGATTAGGATAGAGGGTATGATCTCCCGTGAAGCAGGCCTAGCCATTACAAACATCAGGTATGCACTAGCAGAATAATACCGGGCTGAGAACATTTGAATTCTGTCACAACATACAGTATTCACAAGCACATTAAACGCACATCAAACACACATGTCGTGTGCGTTTGATGTGCGTTTGACGTGGGTTTGGTGTGCGTTTGGTGTGCGTTTGATCAAAAGCTTGTCTCTTCCTGAAATGGCTATACAGAAAAGCCTGTCTTCACTAAACTGAGGACAGGCTTTTCAATTTCAACTGATCGAATCTACTGGTCTAAAGTGATTACAAAGTTCTCGACTGGCTTACGTACTTTTTTAAGGTTAATCAACCAATCACCTGCGGCATCGCGGTATCCCAAAGGCAGTATGGTTGTACTTTTCAAGTGGTATTTTTCCAGGCCAAGCAGCGCATCCAGCTTCTCGTTGTCAAAACCTTCCATTGGAGTAGCGTCAACTTCCAGTTCTGCGGCCTGTGCAATGGCAAGTCCAAAGCCAATGTAGGCTTGTTTTGCAGCGTGATGATGGTTTTCTGTTGCAGATCGGTTCAGATATAGACCCAACAAGGATTTTACATAATCTTCCGTTGCTGAATCCGGTACACCACGTTCCGCATTCATCCTGGAAAATACCGTTCTGATCCGTTCTTCAGTGTAGTTATCCCATGCTGCAAAAACGAGTAAATGTGAGCAGTCGATTACTTGCGACTGGTTATTTGCTATTGGTGCAATCTGAGCCTTAAGTGCAGGGTCGGTAATTACCACTACATTAAATGGCTGTAAGCCAGATGAAGTAGGTGCAAGGCGTGCGGCTTCAACGATCTGGTCAACTTTCTCCTGTGGAACGGCTTCTCCGTTCATTTTCTTGGTGGCATAACGCCAATGTAGGGCTTCAATAAGGTTCATAGTTCTAAATTATTCGTGATAATGATGCTGCGCAAATTTATAAACTAACACCAGTTTAGGCCTGTGGTTTGCGAAGGTTGACTAAAAAATGATATGTAAAATTTTGTTAATAATGTGAAAGTAAAATTGTTACTTTGTTATGCATGCATACATAATTCAACGGCATGCGACATTTAACGTACCTTAATTATGAAAAAAATTCTACTCGGTTTATTGACCGCATTACCCTTTTGGGGATTCTCTCAATCCTTTCAGGTAAATCTTCAGGGGCAGAAACAAATTGCCATGGCAGGGGCCGGAACGGGCCTTGCTATAGATGAAGCCTCCGTGTTCTTCAACCCTGGTGCAGTTTCATTTTTGGAGCAAAATGGCATCCAGGGTGGTGTTAGTGCGCTTTTTCTGAAATCGGCTTTCCGCGAAACTGGTTCTAACATTACAGAGTATAATAAAGACAAAATTGCACCGCCATTTCAGCTTTATGGCGTATGGGGTGCTCCGGGTAGCGACCTGAAGTTCGGTTTAGGGGTGTACACCCCCTTCGGCGGTGCCATGCACTGGGATGAAGACTGGTCAGGTAAATATGCGGTGACCTCATTGGATCTTCAGGCCATCTATATTCAACCAACAGTAAGTTATAAAATCACCGAAAACATAGGTATTGGTGCAGGCTTGGTTTATGCACTAGGGAAAGTTGATCTCAGACGTGCTATTCCAATATTTTTGAACAATGGACAAGCGAGCACTGCCAAACTTAAAGGAACATCAGCTGACCTTGGATGGAATGCGGGTATCTACATCAAGGATGTGTTCGAAGGGTTCTCTGTGGGTATCACGCATCGTTCACAGGTAACCGCTAAGGTAACAGACGGCGATGCTATTTTCGTTGTCCCTGAAGTTCTTGCCTCAGGGTTCCCGACAAAATTCAATGCAGAGCTTCCTTTGCCTGCAACCACCAGTATTGGTCTTGGTTACAGCGTTTCTCCTAGCACAACTTTAGCACTTGATGTAAACTGGGTCGCCTGGAATAAATACAAAGAGCTGGCATTCGACTACGATAACAATTCAACAATTGAAGACACCAAATCGCCTCGCAACTATAAGGATGCAGGTGCGATCCGTCTCGGTGTACAACACCAGTATAATGAACAATTTACGGTTAGAGCCGGTGCAGGTTATGCAATTACTCCGGTGAAAGATGGTTATGTAACACCTGAAGTGCCGGATGCAAACCGTATTATCCTGAGTGCAGGTTTCGGTTACCAGCCTACTGAAAAGCTTGGTATTGATTTCTCTTTCTTATATGAAAATGTTAAATCAAGAACCCAAACCAACATTGAAACCGGCCTTGCAGGCGACTTCAAAACTGCAGTGTATATCCCGGGAATCTCTCTTTCTTACAAATTCTAATCGTTCTCAGACAATGAAAAACATGATGAAAAAAAACTATGTAGCTAAAGGTCTATTGGCATTGGTTGCAGCCGGAGCAATTGCATCCTGCAAGCCTGGTTTACAGGAAAATATACCAAGTAATGGCGAGGTTGATTTCAGCCGATATATCGCTGTTGGAAATTCACTTACCGCGGGATATGCTGACGGTGGGTTATATCTGGAAGGACAGCAGAATTCCTTTCCGGAGATCTTAGCGAAGCAGTTTAAAGCTGTTGGTGGGGGTGAGTTTAATTCGCCCTTCTTTAGCGAAGCACAGGCAAATGGATCGGGCTACATTCAACTGAGCGGCTTCAATGCTGCTGGCACGCCCACAACCTCAACGGTGACCACGAATCTTGGTTATGTTGCTCCAGGCAGATTTGCCAAATATGAAGGGCCGTTTAACAACTATGGTGTGCCTGAAATGAAGGTAGCTTTATTGGAGTCTAACGGCTACGCATCTAGTAATCCTTTTTTTGCACGTATCCTCGGATCCGCTGGCACTAATAGTAACTATATGGATGTCGTTGAAGCGGCTATGAAAGACCAGAAAGCAACCTTTTTTAGCTTCTGGGAAGGTCAAAATGATATTCTTGGTTTTGCATATACCGGTGGATCACAACCTTTAACACCAGTAACGCAGTTTGAAACCTTGTATAATAGGACGGTTAACAGGCTGATCGGCGATGAAGATCGAAAAGGTGTAGTAGGTACGGTAGGTGATGTGCTTGCCATCCCTTACTTTAATGTGGTAACACTTAAAGCATTGCAGGCAGCTGTGGCCGCAGCAGCGCCGGCTGCAGGACCAAATGCTACCTTATATGTAAGGACTGGTGAAAACGCTGTTGTAGCAGCAGATTCTACCTTCAAGTTTACATTGACACTAAGTTCATCCGGTTTAATCGGCAGGCCAAATAACCTAGGTCAGCCTTATGGTCTTGACCCTCGAAATCCAATAGCCAGCAACTGGGTATTGGATCCGGCAGAGCAAGCATTGATCAGAACGCGCACCAATGAATACAATGCGATCATCAAGCAAATTGCAGCACAGAAAAAACTTGCCCTCGTGGATATAGATGACTTGCTAGGTCAGTATCAAACACCTAAAATGGTTAATGGAGCGGCTGTTAGTACAGCTTTCATTACTGGAAACATCTTCTCTCTAGATGGCATCCACCTTACGCCGCTTGGTAATGCAATCACTGCTAACGCATTCATCAAAGCAATCAATCAGCAGTATAAAGCAAGTGTACCGATCGTAAACATCGCACACTACAGAGGCGTTAAATTTCCTGCAGCTGCTGCGCAATAAGTCTTCGAACGTTTATAAATACAACAAGGCCCTGGTGAATATTCACCGGGGCCTTGTTGTATTTATGGACCTTGCTAAAGTTATTTCTTCAACTGTGCTTTGAATACTTTTTCGAGCTTTTCCAACTTCGGCTGAATCACCAACCGGCAGTAAGGTTCATTCTTGTTCTTGTTAAAATAGTTCTGATGATAAGGCTCGGCAACATAAAACTTCTGGGCAGGCGTAATTTCTGTTACCACAAGCTTGCCGTAAGCGTTGGATTTGTTCAGCGCAGCTTTATATCTTGCTGCAATATCCCGCTGCGCGGCATCGTGATAGAATACCACTGAACGGTATTGCGTACCAACGTCAGCACCCTGGCGGTTTAAAGTCGTTGGGTCATGGCTTTTCCAGAACACGGCCAACAATTCCTCATAGCTGATCTTGGCAGGATTGAAAGTGATCTCAGTAACTTCAGCATGCCCGGTAGTGCCGGTGCAAACATCCTCATAGCTGGGGTTCACCACATCACCGCCTTCATAGCCCGACTTGATGTTAACAACACCATCCAAACGCTGAAACAACGCTTCTGTGCACCAGAAGCAGCCCATGCCAAAGGTGGCTTTTTGCAACTTTGGCTGTTGCGCCTTCGTGGTACCTATGGAAAGCAATAGAAGTACAAAAATTGAAAAGTATTTCATGATTATTTTGCAGGCTTTACTGCGCCTGTTCCAAAGTTACGTATACAGCAGGTAGTACAGATTTTCATAGCGCAGCAAAGCGCCAAACATGACAAACTGTTGATTAATTTAGGTGTTGTGTAAAAATGTTAATAACTTAAAGGGTTAATTCACAACTGCTTCAATCGTTCGAAAATCGAGTATTAACATTTGCAGCTATTGTTTTATAATTTTGACAAACATTACTAACAAAGTAACATTATGTCTACACCGTATATCCCATGCCTCGACCTT
Source organism: Pedobacter sp. NEAU-ZC8 (assembly GCF_059278965.1). Taxonomy (NCBI): domain Bacteria; kingdom Pseudomonadati; phylum Bacteroidota; class Sphingobacteriia; order Sphingobacteriales; family Sphingobacteriaceae; genus Pedobacter; species Pedobacter sp. NEAU-ZC8. Next base: position 76,045 of record NZ_JCAJXC010000018.1, on the reverse strand, counting down.
GGCTCTTACATCAACGGTACCGAGGAACAACGAAAAACCTTTTCTGATGAGCTTGGACGTGCCTTTAATGATTCGGGTTTTGTAACCATCACCAACCATGGTGTGAGTCAGGAATTGATCGATCGGCTTTACGAAAACATCAAAGCAGCGTTTGCACTAACACCTGAGCAGAAGAGCCAGTATGAAAAGCCTGAATTGGCTGGTCAACGTGGTTATACCAGCCCAGGTAAAGAAACCGCAAAGGGTGCTAAAACTGCAGATTTGAAAGAGTTCTGGCAAATTGGCCAGGAGGTTACGGATGGTGATCCGATCAAAGAAATGTACCCGGATAATGTTATATTGAAGGAAGTGCCAGACTTTAACCGTGTAACTGGAGCGATCTACAAGAAGCTTGAGGAAAATGGTAAACACCTTCTAAGAGCCATCGCAACTTACCTTGGTTTGGAGACCAATTACTTTGATCAGCATGTACATAATGGAAACTCCATCTTAAGAGGTATCCATTACTTTCCGATTGAAAACCCGGAAGCTATAGCGCCTGATGCCGTACGTGCCGGTGCTCATGAAGATATCAACCTGATTACTTTACTTATTGGTGCCAGTGCAGATGGGCTGGAAGTGTTAACACGCAGCAACGAGTGGTTGCCAATCAAAGCACATCATTCGGATATCGTCGTGAACGTAGGAGATATGCTTCAGCGCCTGACCAATAATAAATTAAAGTCTACTACACACCGGGTGGTTAATCCGCCGGTGGAGCTGATGAAGACCTCCAGGTATTCTGTACCGTTCTTCCTGCACCCGCGTTCGGATATGGATTTAACTTGTTTGGAGTCCTGCATCGATGAGGCACATCCAAAGGCTTTTAGTGATATGACCGCTGGGGAATATCTTGATGAGCGATTAAGAGAAATTGGCTTGAAGAAATAGCGTATTTCAACCACGTTTTTATATAAACAAAAAGGCCAGCACGATATCATGCTGGCCTTTTTTAGGACAAGTGTTTGCTTATGTTATTTGTCAATCGCCTTGTTAATCACGTCCTGAATTCTGCCTCGAACCGATAGTTTAGACAACTGGTCAGAAACCAGGGGATGTACCCGGTTGGAAAGGAACACATAAACCAATCCTCTTGCAGGATCTACCCAAACACAGGTTCCGGTATAACCGGTATGACCATAGGTCATATTAGAAGCAAGTGCTGAAGGATATTTCTTCGTAGTATCCGGATCCCATCTGTCGAAGCCCAGTCCTCTACGACTTACTGCAGATTGTTTTGCGGTAAACATGTTCACGGTTTCAGGTTTGAAGTACTGCTCACCGCCATAGCTGCCTTTATTCAAGAGCATCTGGTAGAGGATGGCGACATCATTGGCATTGGCAAATAATCCGGCATGGCCGGAAACACCACCCACCATAGCTGCGCCCTGGTCATGTACATAGCCCTCCAGCAGGGTTTTGCGGAAGTAGGTGTCGTTTTCTGTAGGAACGATCTGTTCTTTGGCGAAACGGTTCCTTGGCAGGAAGCCTGCAGTCTGCATCCCCAGCGGTTCATAGAATTCTTTGGCCACATATTCGTTTAGTGGCTTGCCACTTAAACGTTCTACCATGTCCTTCATCACGTACATGCTGATGTCGCTGTACACATATTTGCCTCGGGTTTTGATCGGTGAGTTTAGCATCTGTGGCCACATGATATCCTCAAAATAGTTTTTGCGCATGTAATAGCCATCTGCAACCTTCGTTGGGTAGGCTGCTGAGGAGTCCGCGCTATGATCGGTAGCCTTAACTGCGTTGTAAAAAGGGATGAAAGGAATGAATCCCGCCTGGTGCAGCATTACCTCCCGAACGTGGATGTTGTTCATCGGACTGGTACGTGCCCGGGGGATGTAGGCGCCTACATTGGTGTCAAGGTTTAGCTTTTGTTGCTCAAACAAGCGCATCACCGCCGGGGTTGTGGCAGATGTTTTCGTCACCGAAGCCAGGTCAAAGATATCCGTGATCTTTTCTGCCGGGCCATTGGTATAGGTATGGTTGCCATATGCTTTGTTAAAGATCACTTTGCCATCTTTGGCAACGAGTACCACCATGCCTGGAGCTGCTTTTCCGCGGATTGCCTCTGCAGCGATCTTGTCGATTTCCTTCAGGTCATCTGCATTGACGCCTGCATCTTCCGGTAGCGAATATTTAAGGCGGGTGACTTCCGTATTAAATCCTGAGCCAAGCGTGTATTTAGCAGAGTAAGCGGTTTTCAGCTTGGCTGTAGCCGCAATGCCTCCGAAGATCACTTGTGGAACCACGGCAGCAGCTTCCGTGTCTGATGCCGGGGTCCATACGATTGGGGCTTCCAGCATATCGAAAGAGGCGAGTGCATTGCCGTTGCCGAAAAGCGCAACAATAACTTCTTTGCTTTTGGCCAGGGTATTGATGAAGTTGATGTACCTCGCATTGTTGCTTTCTCCGGAGGACAATGATACTACTACAGTGCTGTAGTACTTCAGGTCGTCTTCCAGAAAGTTCAGATCCCGCTGATCTTTGTAATCCGCGGCATTAAAGGCCGTTACTTTGGTGTATTTGTTCAGCATGCTGTCAATAACCTGCTGCTGCGGTAAACCTAAGTTCACGGAAGCGACTTTCTTCTTGTCGAGCCCTTTAAGGGGGATCAGCTGGTCGTGGTTGTTCAGTACCACCGTGCTGCTGATGATGCTGTTAATCGCAGTTAAACGTTGTTGATTGGTTTTATGATCCTGTGCGCAGGCATTGAAGGTGGTGGTTAGTGCTAAAATGGATAATAGGAAAACGTTCAGGACCTTATTTCTTCTCATATACTTTCTCTCCGTTGATATAGGTTTTTAAAACTTGTGTGTTCAGGATTTTGGAATCGTCATCACTCATGATGTCGTGGTCAAGAATAATGAAGTCGGCAAACTTGCCTTTTTCCAGACTGCCCTTTTCTTTCTCTTCGAAATTGGCTTTCGCTGCCCAGATCGTCATTCCGCGAAGCGCTTCCATTTTGGTCAATGCGTTCTCCATCTGGAAGCCCCCTGCAGGGTAGTTCTTCGCATCCTTTCTGGCGGTAGCCGCATAAAAGGTAAATAGCGGATTAATGTTCTCTACCGGGAAGTCGGTGCCCAGTGGCAGCCAGCCATTCTGATTAAGGAGTTGCTTGTAAGCATACGCACCTTTCACGCGCTGGTTGCCCAGGCGTTCTGCTGCCCAGTACATGTCTGATGTTGCATGTGTGGGTTGAACGGAAGGTACGACTTTAGCTTTGCCAAAAAGGGCGAAGTCTTCCGGCGCAACAACCTGTGCGTGCTCAATACGCCAGCGGGCATCATTGGTGCCACCCAAAACTTCGTTGTAGATCTTCAGAATGGCACGATTCGCCGAGTCGCCAATAGCATGGGTACACATCTGGAACTTGTTGCGGGCAATCTTTTTAGCCACCTCCTTAAAGTGCTCTGGTTTGCTTAACAAAAAGCCCTGTTTGCCGGGCATATCGCTGTAAGGGTGCAGCAGGCATGCGCCTCTGGAACCTAATGCGCCATCAGCATAAACCTTAAAGGAGCGTACATTTAACCGGTCCGTTTTAATCGCACCGCGTTTAAACAGGTAATCGTAGTTCTCTTTTTTATCCGACAGCATCAGGTATAAACGCATTTTCAACTTGTTTGATGCCTGCATGCCTTCGATAAATTCAACCAGCTGCGCATCTACACCGCAATCATCAATGGTCGTCAGACCTGCTGCAAAGCAGTTCTTTTGGGCATCAAGCAGGATCTTCTCCTGCTGTTCTGCGGTAGGCGCGGGAACTCTAGAGGATACCAGATCCACCGCGTTATCGATCAGTAAGCCAGTAGGCTTTCCATTACTTTCTACAATGTCTCCACCGGTGAGTTCATAGCTTGCCTTGATCCCTGCGGCATCCAATGCTTTCTGATTGGCAATAGCAGCATGGCCATCAATGCGTGTAAGCAGCACCGGTTGGTTTGGGAAAAGCCTATCCAACGCGGCTTTATCGGGGAACGTTTTGTTTGTCCAGTCATTCTGATCCCAGCCACGGCCAATCAGCCAGCCTTCCGGATGATCTTTTGCGAAGGCTTCTAGTCTGCTGCATACCTCTTCCCAGCTTTTGGTGCCAGTCAAATCTGCGGTTTGCAGGCTTTCGCCATAACCATAGAAGTGTGCATGTGCATCGATGAAGCCCGGATATACGGCTTTACCACCGGCATCGATCCGCTCTGCGGCATGGTACACTTTCTCGATGTCTGCGTTGCTGCCGAGTTCAATGATCTTGCCGTCCTTTACGGCAAAAGCTTCCACGGTATCGAACTTGTTGTTCACCGTATAAACCTTAGCGTTATAGACGATTAAGTCTGCTTTTTTGCCCATACAGCTAAAAAGCAGCATGCTGCACATCAGTAATGTAGCGTTAAATTTGTTCATGTTGTTAAAGGTATTAAAAGCTTGTACGGCCTGCGTCATATAACACCTATTATAGAAAAGAAGTTACAGTTAAGGCTAATAATCGCTAAATTAGCGACTTTACCGGAGATTTAAATGTCAGATATCATACAACTCCTACCCGATAGTGTTGCCAATCAGATTGCTGCCGGGGAAGTGGTTCAAAGACCCGCATCAGCAGTAAAGGAATTGCTGGAGAATGCCATAGATGCAGGTGCGAATAAAGTACAATTAATCCTTAAAGACGCAGGAAAAGCATTGATCCAGGTGATTGATAATGGCTGCGGCATGAGCGTTACGGATGCCCGTATGTGCTTTGAGCGCCATGCGACATCGAAAGTGCGCAAAGCAGCAGATCTATTTGCCATTCGGACCATGGGTTTTCGTGGGGAAGCGATGGCTTCTATTGCCGCAATTTCACAGGTGGAGATGAAAACCCGCCGCCATGAAGATGAGATCGGTACCATGATCGAGATTGAAGGTGCCACCTTCATTAAACAGGAACCCTGCGCTACACCTGCAGGAACCAGTATTTGCATCAAGAATTTATTTTATAATACCCCGGCCAGAAGGAACTTCCTGCGGAGCAATCCCGCGGAAATGCGTCACATCATTGATGAGTTTCAAAGGATTTCCATGGCCAATCCACACATTGCCTTCAGCTTGCATAGCGATGGACAGGAGATCTACCGCCTGCCGGCTTCCGGCTTGAAGCAAAGGATTGTGCACCTGCTGGGAAATAACTATAACGAGCGTTTGATTCCCGTGGAGGAAGAAACCTCGATCATCAACCTGAAAGGTTTTATCGGTAAGCCACAGTTTGCCAAGAAAACCCGTGGCGAGCAGTTCTTCTTTGTGAATAACCGCTTTATCAAAGACGGCTATCTGAATCATGCGGTTACTAAAGCCTATGAGGAACTATTAACCGAGGAGAACTTCCCGCTATATGTGCTTTTCATTGATATCGATCCTGCAAAGATCGACGTGAATGTGCACCCTACAAAAACAGAGATCAAATACCTGGAGGAGAAATCCATTTATGCGATCATGCACTCTGCCGTTAAACGTTCTTTAGGGCGTTTTAACATCAGTCCGAGTATAGACTTTGACCAGGAAACCGGGTTCAGCAGCATGATCAGCCTGAAGAAGCCGGAGGACATTGTGCCGCCGACCATCAACTTCAATCCCGACTTTAACCCTTTTGGCGAAAGCAAAAGCACAACACGCGAGTATGCTTACCAGAGTTCAAATGATTACCAGCCGGCCGTTAGCAAGAACTGGGGCTCCTTATATGAGATCGTAAAACACCAGCCACAGGAACAGGCAGCGCTGGAGCTTGATCCGGAAGGTGAAGACGAAAAGCTTGCGCCGGTTCAAAAGCAACTGATGCAGGTGCATAACAAATACATCATGTCGCAGATAAAATCTGGTATTATGGTGATCGATCAGCAGGCGGCACATGAGCGTATTCTATATGAGCGTTTCTTGTTGCACCTGGAAGATCGTAAGGGTGCTTCGCAACAGAGTCTGTTTCCGCAAACCGTAACTTTGAGTCCGAACGATTTTGAGCTTGCTAAAAGCTTACTGGACGATATCAAAAGCCTGGGCTTCGAAGTGCGGGAGTTTGGTAAGAACACTTTGGTGATTGAGGGTATCCCTGTAGACCTTGGGAGTAACAATTTCAACGAGACGCAGCTTTTTGAGCACCTAATTGAAGGTTTTAAAAACTCCCAACAGGAATTGAAGTTAGATAAAAGGGATGCGCTGGCCAGAAGTATGGCCAGGAACAGCTCCATTAAGAGTGGCGTATCCCTGGAGCAGGAGGAGATGAATACTTTAATTGAGCAGTTGTTTGCCTGCAAGACACCAAACTTCAGCATTAGTGGTAAGCCAGTGATTCAAACGATTGGACTTACGGAAATAGACAAAAAATTTGACCGATAAACATGAATAATATCCAGATCCCACCAGTAGTTAAGAACCTGCTGATCATCAATATTCTTTTCTTCGTTGCGACCTGGGTGATGCAGTCGAAAGGCATAGATCTGGCATATTATCTTGGTGCATTCTATTTTGACTCACCTTTGTTTAAGATCTGGCAACCCATCAGCTACATGTTTATGCATGGTGGCTTTACGCATATTTTGTTCAATATGTTTGCTTTGTACATGTTCGGCAGTGTGCTGGAGAACAGGTGGGGGCCAAAAAGATTTCTTAACTTTTACCTGATCACAGGCTTGGGTGCATTGGCATTACAGCTTCTGGTACAGTCTATAGAGGTTTACAACATTACCGGCTCCATTGTGAACCATGGAGCGGTTACGATAGACCTTGCAGAAGGTATGGCCGGTGTAAACTTACCCGGACTGACACGTGAACAGGGGCAAACCTTATTGGGCATTTACATCGGCCCAATGGTAGGGGCCTCTGGTGCCATTTTTGGCCTGCTCGTTGCATTCGGAATGTTGTACCCGAATGTGGAGATGTACATTATGTTTATACCGGTGCCGATTAAAGCGAAGTACATTATGCCGGTATATATCGTTATAGAATTATTCCTGGGTGTTGCTAAATTTCAGGGTGATTCGGTTGCGCATTATGCGCATTTGGGTGGCGCCTTACTGGGCTTCATCCTGGTAAAGATCTGGAAGGATAGGGATAGACATACTTATTACGATTACTATGAATAACGGCCTTATTGAGGATTTGAAGTACAAAGTTTTTCGTTCAGGCAACCCGATATTCTTATACATCGGGCTGAACGCAATGGTCTTCATTGTAACAGCATTACTGGGTGTATTGCTGTTTCTTTCTGGAAATGGTTCAGGTGGCATCGCTGCTTTCATTGGAGAATACTTCGCCTTTCCGGCTGATGTTACGGCCCTGCCGCTGCGGTTTTATACACTGCTGACCTACATGTTCTTTCATGATAACTTTTTCCACCTGCTATTCAACATGTTGTGGGTTTACTGGCTCGGTCAGATATTTATGAACTTCATGAACAGCCGGCAGTTTCATTTCATCTACCTTGCAGGAGGGATCTGTGGGGCAATCCTGTTTACGGCAGCTTTCTATGCCTTTCCTGTTTTTCGCCCTTCTATTCCAACGGCACACCTAATCGGTTCTTCGGCAGCCGTAATCGCTATCGTCACCGCCACGGCAACACTGGTGCCGGACTACGAGATCCGCATGCTGTTTTTGGGTAATGTAAAGCTGAAGTACCTTGCATTGGCTTACATTCTCTTATCCATCATTGGTGTGGGCTCTGCTAACGCCGGGGGTAACATTGCGCATATCGGTGGTGCGATCTTCGGATTTGCATACATCAAAATGCTTCGCAGTGGAACAGACTGGAGCAATTTGTTCAAGAAAAGGCCAAAGCTGAAAGTGGTTAAAAACAAAGCCTATAATCCTTCATCATCAAAATCCGGCTCAACTATTGCACAAAGTGAGATCGACGCCATCTTAGATAAAATATCTAAATCAGGTTATGATAAGTTAAGTAAAGAAGAGAAGGAAACTTTGTTTAAAGCCAGTAATCATTAAATGAAGCGGAGGAAATTAACCCTTTTAGATATTTTAGTTAGACTGCTCGCCCTGGGATTGCTCACTGCACTAATTCTGGGTAGTATAGCAGGTTATGTGGATCCACGGGATAGCAAGTACATCCCTTTCTTTGGTCTTGCATATCCCTATATTTTGCTGGTAAACATCTTCATGATCTGCTGGTGGGTGATCCGCAGACGCTGGGTGTTCGCATTTGTAAGTGTGCTGATCATCGGCCTGGGCTGGAATGCGCTGACCTCTACTTTCCGTTTTACGGGTGAAGAAGGTCAGGGGGCCAAAGCGGATACCGGGCTGGTAAGGATGATGACCTACAACGTGCATGGTTTTCGCCCTTATGATGAAGGGAATTCAGATTCGGTGAAAAGTCAGATTCTTAACCTGATTAAAGCGGAAAATCCGGATGTGATAGCCATTCAGGAGTATTATACCCGGCAGAAGGGCAGTTATGATATGACGGATAGCTTACAGGATATCCTGAAAACACCCTTTTTCTATTTCTATCCTACCTCTGAAAACGATTATGAGTCTACCGGACTGGCCATATTTTCCAAATTCCCCATTAAAGATAAGGGTGTAATTGAGTTTGATGGTGCCTACGGTGGAAATACCAGTATCTGGGCAGACCTGAAAGTGAAAAATATGACGCTGCGGATTTACAACGTACATCTCCAGAGCATCTCCTTTGGACCTATGGACTACAAGTATATCAGCAAAGTGCGTGAGAAAATGGATCCGGAGTTGCGCCCGTCAAAGCGCATCCTGGGTATGCTGAACATGGCTTTTAAGAAGCGTGCTAAACAGGTCGACATCATGAGAAATCACATGGACTCCTGTACGACCTCTTTCCTGATTGCCGGCGATTTTAACGATACCCCAGCATCATACGCCGTGACACAGCTGACCAGTAAACTAAATAAGAGCTTTGACGAACAGGGCAGGGGCCTGGGCCGTACGTACAACGGTAAGTTCCCGAACTTTCAGATTGACTATATTGCAACAACAAAAGACATCGAGATTGTTAACCATCTGGTGAAAAATGCCAAGCTTTCGGACCATTTTCCGGTACGTGCAGATCTCCGGATGAACCCTTAATATTCGAGAATATAATTTTAATCCAATGATAAACGGCTTACAGCTTTATAATACTTTATCTAGAAAAAAAGAGCCATTTGAGCCTTTGAATAGTCCTAATGTGGGCATGTATGTATGTGGACCTACGGTGTACAGTGATGTGCATTTAGGTAACTGCCGCACGTTCATTTCCTTTGATCTTATTTTCCGCTACCTTAAGTATTGCGGTTATAAAGTGCGTTACGTGCGCAACATCACTGATGCGGGGCACTTGGAAGGCGACCGTGATGAGGGGGATGATAAATTCGCTAAGCGAGCCAAGTTGGAGCAGCTGGAGCCAATGGAGATCGTGCAGAAGTACACCCTGGGTTTCCATGAGGTCCTGGGCATGTTCAACACCTTACCTCCGAGTATTGAACCTACTGCTACGGGCCATATCATAGAGCAGATCGAAATGGTGAAGGAGATCATCGCCAATGGCTTTGCTTATGAGATCAACGGTAATGTGTATTTCGACGTGGAAAAGTATAGCGAGAAATACAACTACACGATATTAACTAACCGCAACCTGGAAGACATGTTGCATAATACGCGTGCATTGGGTGGACAGGACGAGAAACGCGGTCGCTTGGACTTTGCGCTATGGATTAAGGCAAAGCCTGAAACACTGATGCAGTGGCCATCACCATGGGGCATGGGCTTTCCGGGCTGGCACATTGAGTGCTCGGCCATGAGCTCGAAATACCTGGGTCACGAGTTCGACATCCACGGTGGGGGTATGGACCTTGCTGCAACGCACCATACGAACGAAATTGCCCAATCTGAAGCCTGCAACCATGTGCAGCCAGCAAAATACTGGATGCATACCAACATGCTGACCGTAAACGGTACCCGTATGTCTAAAAGTGCAGGTAACGGCTTTTTACCACATGAGCTTTTTGCCGGTACCCACCCCTTACTCAAAAAGGGCTTTAGCCCGATGACGGTAAAGTTCTTTATGCTGCAGGCACATTACCGCAGTACGCTTGACTTCTCAAATGAGGCCTTGGATGCTTCCGAAAAGGGCTTCAAGAGGCTGATGAACGCGGTGCATGTAATGGATAAGCTGGTGGCGGATGCTGAAGGGCAAAGTGAGTTCGACATCGCCAGCATCAAGGAGAACTGTATCGCCGCGATGAACGATGATTTCAACAGTCCGGTGGTAATTGCAGAACTGTTCGAAGCTGCACGGATCATCAATACCGTATATGATGGTAAAGGACGCATCAATGCTGCGGACCTGGAACTGCTGAAAAGCATCATGAAGGACTTCCTTTTCGATGTATTTGGATTGAAGGATGAAGATGCCTCTAATGAGGAACTCAACTCGGTGTTGGATCTGGTGATCGACATTCGTCAGGCGGCTAAAGAAAACAAGGATTATGCGACGTCAGACAAGATCAGGATTGGTCTTCAATCCATGGGTATCCTGTTAAAAGACAGCAAAGAGGGAACCACCTGGAATAAAATGTAATACAAACCTTATATTAGCACAAATAACGAAGATCATGATGTTAAAGAATATATTTACCACCGTCGTAGCGACCACCATTGCACTATCGGGCTTTGCACAAAAAAACGATGGTACGACCAAATCACTGGTTAATACAGAAAAGGAATTCGCTGCAAGCGTGGCGAAGAATGGCACAAAGGCCGCTTACGCGCAGTATGCTGCGGCAGACGCCATCACCTTTTCACCCAATCCTGTAAATGCCAGGGAGCACTACGCTAAGGCTGAAGATACAAAAGGACTAAGCTGGGCGCCTGCTTATGCACGGGTGTCTAAAAGTGGCGACTGGGGTTTCAGCACGGGCGCTTACATCCATGAGGCTGCGGAAAAGACCTATGGCGATTACCTGAGCATCTGGAAAATGGTGAATGGTAAATGGCAACTCGCGCTTGATCTTGGTACTACGCATAATAAGCCCTTGAACAAGGTGACCACAAAGTTTATTGAGCCAAAGGAATTTTCAAGACCTCAATACACCAACGATAAGGATATTGCAACTGGTAGAGGTATTATCCTGACCACGGAGAAAACCTTGGAGACTTCATTGAAATCTTATGGTATCGCCGCATTCTCCGGTTTCTTAAGTGAGGACGCCAGATTGTTGTTTCCCGGACGTGAGCCAATCCTAGGAAAAGATAATATGCTTGCTTTTTATAACAGTATGGTGAGCAAAATTTCGTTCAAAACTACGAAGGCTGATAAAGCACTTGGCGGCGATCTTGCCTATACCTACGGCGTAGCAACAATCGACTATAAAGCGGATCTAAGGGAAAGCTTTCACTACGTGAATATCTACGAACGTCAGCCAGACCATAACTGGAACCTGATCCTGCAGATCTATACACCTGCAGAGCGTTAATACAAGCTATTTATAGAAAAGGGTTTCTTATTCATTTAAGGAACCCTTTTCTTTTTACACAAGCAATTAACCATTTAGAAGACGTTTCTACGTTATCTAATAAATTATATCATACATGAAAAAAACTTACCTATTTATCGCCCTGGCAGCACTGAGCCTTAATGCATCTGCTCAGAAGTTTGATCTACAGGGCCATATGGGCGCCCGGGGCTTAATGCCTGAAAATACCGTGGGTGGTATGCTTCGCGCCCTGGATCTTGGTGTTACAACGCTAAACATGGATGTGGTAATCACGAAAGAACGTCAGCCGGTGCTTTCCCACGAGCCGTATTTCAATCACGAGTTTAGCCTTACACCAGAGGGAAAAGAGATCACGCTAAAGGATCAGAAGAACTATAACATCTTCAAGATGGACTACGAGCAAGTGAAGAAGTTTGATGTTGGGAGCAAGGTGCATAACCGCTTTCCAGGACAGCAGAAATATAAGGCATACAAGCCACTACTGGCTGAGGTCATTGACTCCGCAGAGGCGCATGCTAAAGCGACTAAACGTTCTAAGCCATACTACAACATCGAAACCAGCCTGATCCGCAAAGGGGATGTAGAATTTCAACCTGAGCCTTCAGAATTCGTGGAGCTGATTATGGCCGTGGTGAATGAGAAAAAGATCAGTAAACGGGTAATGATCCAGTCCATCGATATACGTACCCTGCAATACCTGCATGAGCATTATCCAAAGATCAAGACTTCATTGGTTATTGACGAGAAAGTGGATTTCGAGCAAAATATAGAAACACTGGGCTTCAAACCCACGGTATATAGTCCGTATTACGTGCTTGTAGGGAAGAGCCTGGTAGAGCGTTGCCACGATATGGGGGTGAAGATCATCCCCTGGACAGTAAACTCTCTGAAGGATCTTAATTACCTGATCGGGCTTGGTGTAGATGGGGTGGTATCCGACTTCCCGAACATTTACCAGATGGTGAAACCAGCGGGTAAGAAGAAGTAAAGACATAAAAAAAGAGCCTGCATTAAACAGGCTCTTCTTATTTTATCGGGATTACTGCTATTTAGCAGCTCCTTTTGTCCAGATCTTGAGGTCACTACAGTCGGTGAATTCCTCATCGATTTTGATGTAAGTATTTTCGCGGCGTTTCTCAAACCACTCGCTCAGTACCTTATCCATTTTCTGTTCCTGTGCACGTTCTTTGAACTTCGCATAGTCCTGTTCCAAATTACCTTTATGTGGTGGTATCTTGGACTTCAGGAGAATTATCTTGTAACCTTCTTTGCCATCTTGACCGGTGAATGCCACTGGTTTGGAAACGCTTCCAACTTTCATGGTATCGATCACCAGGAAGTCACCAGGCTCTATCTTGTCTGCCGGGATGTACGTAGTTCTTGCTGTAACATTATCAGAGTACAACTTCATACCACCATTGTACTTGCTTTCCTTGTCATCGGAGTAAAGCGATGCAGCAGTAGAGAATGGAAGTTTTTTATCAAGAATGTTCTTGTAGATGGAGTCTGCATGTAGTTTCAAGCGCTCTAAACTCTGTGGCGTTGTCTGCGGACGAACCAGGATGTGACGCGCATGAACCTGTTCCCCACGGCGTTCGATAACTTGCAGGATATGGTACCCAAATTCTGTTTCAAAAACAGGTGATACTTCACCAGCTTTCAACTTAAAAGCCCAGGAAGTAAATTCTTTGGCCATCACGGTTCTGTCGAAGAAACCAAGGTCACCACCATCTCCTGCAGACCCAGGGTCTTCCGAGTAGGTCTTAGCTAGGAATCCGAAGTCTTCACCGCTCTTCACACGGAGTCTGATTGCATCCAGCTTGTCATAATACCTTTGTTTTTCAGCTTTCGTTAATTCCGGGTGCATGACGATCTCACCGATCTCATATTCTGTATTGATGTCTGGTAAGCTATCTTTATGGTAGGAATCAAAGTATTTTTTTACCTCGATCGGTGTGATGTATACGTTTTCAGTGATCTTGCCCTGCATTTTGTTGGCGATTAACTGATCGCGCACATCCGGTCTGATCTCGTCTTTGTACTGCAGAATGGAGCGGTTAAGGAAAGTTTCCAGGCGATCCTGACCACCAGCACGTTGGATCTGGTAACGCATCCTTCTGTCCACCTCATTATCCACCTGATCTTCTTCCACGTATACGGAGTCAATTTCAGCCTGTTGTTTCAGTAGCTTTTGTACCAGCATCTGCTGTAAGATGTAACACTTTACCTTTTCATCAGGTGGGTTACCCTGGTTAAGGTACATCACATACTGCTGATTGAGCTCAGAAGCAAGGATGATGTTGTTACCCAAAACCGCAACCACCTTATCAATGTTCTTCTTTTGGGCTTGAACGTTTAAAAACAAGCAGATTAATCCGCCTGCCATAAATAAAAATTTCTTCATTCTGTTTTGTCCTGTTTTGTATAAACCACCTGCCGCTATTGTGATGAATGATAAGCCTGTTTGGAAACGCTGCAGATCATCGGGCAAGCAATTCATATTAAGGTATAAAAGTAACAATTTAGGGGGCTATAATAAGATATTTAACTAATTTTAACAGAAAAATGATTCCTGTTCAAAGCATAGCATGTCTGATCAATTAACGAACAATCCCGAAGCTTTACGTTTATTTTTTACTGAAGATATTTATCTGGTGGATGCGGCCCGAACGGATGCCGGAAGCCCCAAGTTGGCAGCTGCAAAGGAGGAACAAAGCGGTATAGCACCCCCCGTCGCAAAGGCAGCTCCGCAGGCGGAGCCAACTACAACACCACACATACCTGCCACACCTGCAATCCCTGCGCTGAACATTAATGTTCCCGCTGCGGCAGAACCAGCATCGATACAAGAAGTTCCAACAATTGTGACGCCTGAAATTCCGGTAGCACAAGCGCCAGCGACTAATACCTTCCAGTATGTAGGTGCAAATGAGCGTAATATCCTGATCCTGGTCAATGATGAACAGCATCCGGTGAGCACGTTAGCGGGCCGGGAATTATTAGGCAATATCCTGAAAGCTATTGGGTTGAGCCGAAATGATTGTGCACTGGTTAACTATGCTTCTTGTGATGGTGCGGATTTCAAGGCACTTTATCAGTATTTCAAACCACAGTATGTGTTCGCTTTCGGCGTTGGCCCGGATCAACTAGGTATCCATGATGCGCCGTATAACAGCATCGTGACTACGGCGGAAAGCAAACTCATCTTCTCCAGCAATCTTGATCCACTAAGTGGAGATGCAGCGACCAAGAAGCTGCTTTGGGGTAGTCTGAAACAAATCAAACTTTAATGAAACAACTCGTTTTCGCAACACATAATAAAAACAAACTTGCAGAGGTACAGGCCATCTTAGCAGGCAAATATCAGGTTTCTGGTTTAACGGAACTTGGCATCACCGAAGAAATCCCCGAAAACGGGAACAGCTTCGCTGAGAATGCATCTTTAAAAACCCACTATGTTTATGAACGATTGCAGCTGGACTGCTTCGGGGATGATAGCGGACTGGAAGTGGAAGCGCTGAACCAGGAGCCAGGGATCTATTCTGCCAGATATAGCGGACAAGGTGATGCCGCGAATACCCAGCTGGTGTTGCAGAAACTTGAGGGCGAAAGCAACCGTAAAGCAAGGTTTAAGACCGTGATCTCTTTACTCGTGGATGGACAGGAATACTTCTTCGAAGGACAACTAAACGGAACGATAACCCTTGCGCCCAGAGGATCCCATGGCTTTGGCTATGATCCCATTTTCCAGCCAGAAGGCTACGAGATCACACTTGCCGAGATGTCTATGGCGGAAAAGAACGCCATCAGTCACCGGGCATTGGCGATGAAGCAGCTACTTGACTGGCTTCTTCGATAGGGTGTCCGCCGTTGTTTTCTGCTTCCCTGCAGCAGAATTTTGCTGACCGCCTGCTGAACCTTTTTGCTGACCGCTTGCTGAACCTTTTTGCGCAGCTGCAGGAGCTTTTTGGCCTGTTGCAGGACGAGCTGCCTGCTTAGCCGCAGGGCTGCCCGAAACCGCCGTTTTATCTGCAGGCAGCGTATCTTTAACACTGCGCTTTATTGCCGTTGTATCTGTTTGCAGGCCGGATTTGTCAGCTGTTGCAGCCGCTTTAGTCTGATTTGGGCTAAGGCGCTTCGTGCTGTCGCGCTGCTTTTCTTCGCTTCCTGCAGCGTTACCCCTCGGGTTAGCGGCCGCATTGGCTTTGACGGTGGTGTCTGTTCTTTTTACCCCCGATTCTTCCGCATCAGGATCGTTCTTGTCCGTTGCCGCAGCAGCCTTCCCTTTAGGTCCCGCAGGCTTCTTCGCCGTACTA
Organism: Pedobacter sp. NEAU-ZC8; assembly: GCF_059278965.1. NCBI lineage: Bacteria > Pseudomonadati > Bacteroidota > Sphingobacteriia > Sphingobacteriales > Sphingobacteriaceae > Pedobacter > Pedobacter sp. NEAU-ZC8. Next base: position 60,198 of record NZ_JCAJXC010000018.1, on the reverse strand, counting down.
GAGGCCTTTCTTGCCTTCGGATTGGTGATATCCCGCTTGGATAGCGGCCGCAGTTCAGGTTTCCAGATAAAGCCAGTAAGAAAAACATCTTCCTTCAACTGGGAAAGTGGTGTGATCGCACTTTCTGCTTCCTTTATCGTTAGCAGGTCGGCAATTTCATCATCCTTAAAGGTGATCTTCAGCCTGCTGCTCACCGTTTGGTTCATCTCTTTGTAGACGTTGTCATCCTTGGTAAAATAAATACTTTCCGCATTTCCGTCTACATACAAGGTCTGGATTTTACCTTCTTTGAAGAAACCGGTCATAACCTTGCCCTTCACCTGGTTAAAATGCGCAGAATCTTTTTCTACATTCACCGCAAAAGCGGATTGTAATACCTGCACGGAGCTCAATTTAGAGTTACGCATCTGCAGGTAAATGGTGTCACCGGTTTGCTGCGAACCTTCACCCCACATAATCGGATTGTGGAACCACCTTAAGGTCGAATCGGCACTATTGTAGAATAGCGAATCTGATTTAGCCTGCAGGTTTGATTTGTAAACCCGAACATTATGATAGGCCTTTATGGTACGCACTTTCACCGTATCCGATGGATTCAGGACAGGCGCCGCCTTTAATGGGGTCTTGTTTTTCGTTGTATCTGCAGCGGCAGCTGTTTTGGCCCCGGTAACCTTCGCCCTAGCCCCGGTGACCTTCGCCGAAGCAGTCGAATCAGTAGTGCCCAGCTTTTGCGGCACAGTCTTGCTAACCGAATCAGTAGCAGTAGAATCAGCGGCGTCTTGCTTTGTTGGCGCCACAGTCTTGCCGACCGAATCAGCAGGCTTGACCGGAGGCTTGTTCCTTACCGAATCTGCGGGTTTGGGAACCGGTGTTTTTAGGGTAGAATCCCTCGGTGTCACTTGCTTCCCGGTTGAATCAGGCGGTGCATTACCTGCCTCATTCCCCTCCCCATTACCAGCCTGCGCTGCAGCATTCCTTTTCCGGCGTGCTGCTTTAGGGTCTTCTCCCTCTGGCACCGCATCCGAGCCGATCTCGTTATCCTTTTTTACCACAGGCCGGGGGAGCAGCTTCAGCGTTTGCCGCAACACCATCTGCGTCTCCAGTGTATCCGCACCAAGCCAGAGGGTATCCGGCCGCAGAACATCGTTCACCCTAACCGAGTCCTTGCCCATGCCCACATAGGGGTTCTTCGTTACCAGCGCACGTTCATCCGCCTTGTAATAATACCCAAGCTGTCCATAAAGCACCGTACGGTCTACCGTGTCACTGAACACAATGTTCCGCACCGCCTTACCATAACCGGCAATACCGTCGTAATACAAGCTGTCGCCCTTAAGGGATTTACTGCCTGAAGTATACAAGTTTCGTTTTCCGAAGTAAGCATACTCAGATTTGGTGTTGTACGCACCGTTCTCCGTATATAGATTATCGTCTTTCCCTTTAATGTTTGTCGGCCCATAAAAGTAGGTCCAGTTGTTCAGCGTGTTGTAACGCATGGTGTCTGAAAGGATCTTTACCTCCGGGCTCACCACCACCACGTCATACCTGAAATAAGCATCCCTTGTATTTGCAAAGTAGTATCCGTTCTTACTCGTCACGGTGACCTCATTACCACCCTTGGCATCTTTACTCACAATTTTACCGCCCTGCACATAGGTTCCCACCTTCGTGTTCATGTTATAATCCAGGATGTTTGTGGTTAGCACAGAGGTGCGGTCCAGCAGTCGCACATTGCTCGACAAATGCGCCATCTTGGTGTTTCCATCATACGTTAGCCTGTCGGAATAGATGTTCACCGTGTCCGCCTGGTTGATGTGTACGTTGTTGTAAGCTTCAAAGACGTTGCGTGCCTCAAAGAATACGGCACTGTCGCAACGAAGGATAGCGTTATCCTGCTGAAAAACAGGCTTCCGCAGGTAAGAAATATTCGCCTTCAGGTCGACGGTACTATGCTGCGAGTTTACCAGGGTAATTTTGGTGCGCTTCTGCGCGAGCACAGTAAAGGGTAGGAGTATAAAAAATAGTAAATAGTGTAATTTCTGCACAATACAAAGTTAGTTTTTTTGCTTCCCATTTTTAATTAAATAATTTTACCGGATGTTACCTCTGCAAAGCTTTCGTGCTTTCTTTTCCCGGCATCAGCTCTTTGAGCCAGATCAAAAGATCCTGCTGGCTGTCAGCGGAGGTAAGGACTCGGTGCTCATGGTGCATCTATTTAAACAGGCAGGATTGCATTTTGGTATCGCCCACTGCAATTTTCAGCTTCGTGCCGAAGAGTCCATGCGCGATGAGGCCTTCGTCAAGATGCTCGCTGCAACCTTAGATGTTCCATTTCACGTTACCCATTTCAATACCAAAGCCTATGTAAAAGCACATCGCTGTTCCACACAGATGGCTGCCAGGGACCTAAGGTATGCCTGGTTTGAGGAAATCCGCGCAGCGGAAGGTTATGAAGCGATAGCCTTGGCCCATCACCAGAACGATGCCATCGAGACCATGCTGATCAACCTCAGCCGCGGAACAGGGATCTCGGGCCTGCATGGGATCGCCCCGAAAAGAGAACGCCTCATCCGCCCCTTACTGTTCCTCAGCAGGGAAGATATCGAAACCTTGATCGAGAAAGAAAACATCGACTACGTCGAAGATAGCTCGAACCTTTCGGATCATTATGCCCGGAATAAGATCCGGCTGCATGTTATCCCGCAGCTAAAAGCCATTAACCCAGGGCTGGAACAAACCTTCGCACAGAACATCCAACGCTTCCAGGAAGCAGAAATGATCATCCAGCAAACCGTGCTTTCGCTCAGGAGCATGTTGCTTGAAGAAACCCCAATCGGCCTTTCCATACAAATCGATGCCATCAGAACCCTGAATCCACAAAAGCTGCTTTGTTACGAGCTGTTGAAGCCCTACAACTTCAACGAGTCCTTAACGTTGGAACTACTTGCCGCCCTGGATAAACAAACCGGTACTTCTTTTTACAGCAGTACCCACCGGATCACGCTGGACCGACATCGATTGATCATCACGCCGATAGCGGCGAAACAAACAGGCTCGGAAGGGGAACAAGGATCCGGCATCAACCAGATCATCCACCCGGCAAGCCGGCAAATTGACCTGCCCAATCATGTACTGAACATCCGCTATGCGGAGGGGAACAGCTACAACATCGACGGCAATGCCTATGTAGATCATGAGCTGCTGATCTATCCCCTGATACTCCGAACCCGCCATCCAGGGGATGTATTCGTCCCACTCGGTATGAAAACCCATAAAAAGCTGAGCGACTTTTTCATCGATGAGAAGGTGCCTTTGCCGGAGAAAGACAAGATCCCGCTGCTGATCAATGGTAATGGCGACATCATTTGGGTGGCTGGCATGCGACAGGACAATAGATATAAAGTCACTGCGACAACAAAAAAAGTCGCTATATTCGAACTGAAATTAAAGTAATGAGTAACCAAAAATACGCTTATCTAGAGAAACAGTATATCGGCAGAGATTACATCCGGATCTGTATCCGCCTGCTACTTGCCGCATTTTGTTTCGCGGCATACGTTTACGAGCGTGACCGCGACAATACGCAGGATCTCTTTCTGGTGGTTGGTTTTGGTATCATCGGGATCTCTATCCTCTTGCTGTTCTTAATTCATTACAAGACCATCATCGTTAATAAAAGCCTCATCCTGGACGGCTTATGGACCGCCAAAATGGTCAAGATCGATCTCAACAGCATCGTAAGTGTTCGCAAAGACCAGTACAACAATTTCTTCTTCAACAATCCGGTGTACAACCTGCATCGCAAAGGCAGCATTCGCTTTTATTCTTCCGGCCGCGATGCCGTAGTACTTACCGATCGTGACGGGCTGGAATACTACATCGGTACCCAGCGCCCCAATGAAATGTACCTCGTCATCAAAGACGAGATGAGCAAGTAGGCGCAACAAAAAGAAATTGCATTTGTTTAACACTATAATCACTTTAAGTCGTGTTCTTTGCGCCACATAAAAATCATTAATGAACCTTCATGAGTATGCTGCTTAATGCGATACATACGCTCCAGATCGTGTCATTATATAATACAAATATTCGCTAATGAAAATAGGTATTGTTTGTTACCCAACCTTTGGTGGGAGTGGCGTCGTTGCCACAGAACTCGGTAAAGCGCTTGCCGATGAGGGCCATCAAGTTCACTTTATCACATACAGTCAGCCAGCAAGGCTTGATTTCTTTTCCGCCAACCTTTTCTATCATGAAGTATCTGTAAGGGATTACCCGCTGTTCGACTATGCGCCTTATGAATCTGCGCTTGCAAGCAAGTTGGTGGATGTGGTGCGTTTTGAAAAACTCGACCTGCTGCATGTACATTATGCCATTCCGCATGCTTCGGCAGCTTTTATGGCCAAGCAGATCCTGGCAAGTTATGGCATTGCCATTCCAGTGGTTACTACGCTGCACGGTACCGATATCACGCTGGTGGGTAAAGACCCAACCTATAAACCAGTGGTTACCTTCTCCATTAACCAATCTGATGGAATCACTACCGTGTCGCAGGACCTTAAAGAGGATACTTTAAAACACTTTGACATCAAAAAGGAAATCAAGGTTATTCCCAACTTCATCGATTTCAACCGCTTCAGTTTAAAGCCTAAAGATCACTTCAAAAAGGCAATTGCGCCAAACAATGAGCGCATCCTGATCCATACTTCAAACTTCCGAAAAGTAAAACGGACCTTTGACGTAATCAAGATGTTCCATAAAATCCAGCAGACCATTCCTTCAAAGTTACTGATGGTGGGTGACGGACCGGAACGTGCTTACAATGAGCAATTATGCCGTGATCTGGGCATTACCGAACATGTACGTTTTCTCGGAAAGCAGGATGCGGTAGAGGAAATCCTTGCCGTATCAGACCTGTTCCTCATGCCTTCAGAGTCGGAAAGCTTCGGACTGGCAGCACTAGAGGCCATGGCTTGTGGCGTACCGATCATTACCACCAATGCAGGCGGTTTGCCGGAACTTAACGTAAACGGTTTCTGCGGTTACATGAGTAACGTTGGTGATGTGGAAGATATGGCGGCGAATGCGATAAAGATCCTCGAAGATGATGCCGTACTGCAAAGCTTTAAAGAAAACGCGTACAAACGTGCGCATGACTTCGATCTGAAGAAAGTCCTGCCAATATACATTGGTTATTATACCGATGTAATTCAGAAGGCATAATAAATTAAATTGGCTTATTTAACAGGCGCGAATACCAGGCATACTGGCGCGCCTAATTCAATCCGTTTACCGGTGTCTGTCAAGGCACCGGTTTCTTTGTTGATCTTAAAGATCACCACGTCATTGGTGTATTGATGTGCAACAAGCAGGAAATTGCCGGAAGGGTCGATGGCAAAGTTCCGTGGACCTTTGCCCAGTGTCGGTACTTCTGTTTTCTTGACCAGCTTACCGTTCGATTGTACCGCAAACCTGGTGATGCTATTCGCGTTTCCACGGTTCGTCGCATACAAGAACTTGCCATCAGGCGTCAAGTGGATGTCTGCAGCGCCGCTTTGCTCTTTAAAGTCCTTGCCAAAAATTGCAGTCTCCTGTAGCAGGGTAAGCTTACCATCGTTATAGCTGTAAGCATAAACCAGGCCGCCCATCTCTGTCAGCAGGTAGGCGAACTTACCATCCTTACTAAACGTAATGTGTCTGGGGCCGGTTCCAGCCTTAACGGCTACGCTGTCATGTGCAACAAGCACGTTACTGCCTTCAGTAGGTTGATATTTGTAAATGTAAATTTTATCGGTGCCCAGGTCGTTGGAGATGATGTATTTCTTATCCGGGCTAAACCGGACCTGATGTACATGCGGACCTTCTTGCCGGCTCTTGTCTACGCTGCCACCGCTATGCTGGATGATCTGCTTAGGCCCGCTCACGGCACCTGAACTGTCCAGCCCGAAAACGGAGATACTTCCCCCCGAATAATTCGCGGTAAGTACATTTACATCATCTGCAATAACAAAGCAAGGATCTGCACCCTTGGTAGCAAGCTTATTCAACGGTTCCAGGCTGCCTTTTACCGGGTCAAAGCTAAAAGCACTAACACTGCTGTTTGCGCCATCCTCATTCACTGCATAAACAAAGGCGTTGTCTTTGCTTACCGCCAGGTAACTTGGATTGATCACATTCTTGGTGATGCTTTTAGCTCTGAATGCCGCGGTTTTAGTATTAAAGTCGTAAACATAGATCCCTTCACTCTTACCGGTATTGGTGTATGTGCCAATCAATAGATTATATTCCGTGCTTTGTGCTTTTGAATGCAGGCTGCAGAATAAAAACGGCAGGAGGAAAAGACTTTTTTTCATGTTACTATTTTATTAAATGTTTGATCTGGATCAGCTCATGCTCTTCCAGGTAGCGCCATCTGCCACGCGGAAGGTCTTTCTTGGTCAAGTTGCCATAAACCACACGGTCTAATTTAACAACTTCATAACCCAGATGTTCAAAAATTCTTCTTACAATGCGATTTTTTCCGCTGTGTATCTGAATTCCAACCTCACGTTTTGAGCCGCCAGTTACGTAAGATACGTTATCTGGTTTAATCAATCCATCTTCAAGCTCTAATCCAAACTGAATTTTGTTCAGGTCACCCTGACTTAAACTCTTGTCTAGTTCTACATGGTAGATTTTGGTGATGCCGTTTCTTGGATGCGAAAGTTTATCGGCAAGATCACCATCGTTGGTCATCAGCAATAGACCTGTCGTATTACGATCCAATCGGCCAACCGGGTAGATGCGCTCACGACTTGCTTTTTCAACAAGCTGCATTACGGTCTTGCGTTCCTGTGGATCATCTGTTGTGGTGATGTAGTCTTTTGGTTTATTCAACAATACGTAAGTTTTCTTCTCACGTTTCAGTAATTCACCGTTGTATCTTACTTCATCCTTTGCTGGATCGATCTTGTGGCCAAGTTCTGAAATGGCAACACCATTGACCGAAACTACGCCTGCAGCGATCAGCTCATCCGCTTTACGACGGGAGCAAATGCCAGAGTTGGCGATGTAACGGTTTAAACGGATCAATCCATCATCTGCTTTCTTCGGCTGATCTTTCCTTACACGCATCACCGGGCGATCTGAAGAGAAGCTTGGCCTGTATTCGCCAGCCTCTGAATCACGCTTACGGAATGGTCTGTTGTCGGTGGTTCTTGAAGCGCCACCTTTGCGGTCTTCAAATTTTCTTGCCGGCTGATCGCCTTTAGCACCGAACTGATCTTTTTTGATATAGCTGCGGCCCTTGCTTTCGCCAGCATCTCTACCTTCTTTGTTTTCGAAAGGTCTTTTGCCTTTATAACCTGTACCAGTTTCCGGGCGACTAGCACCTGGTCTTCCAGCACCGCTAAATTTATTTTCTCTTGGTTCTCTATCCCCGAATGATCTCGGTTCTTTATCTTCGAAATTACGTTTTCCTTTGTAAGTGCTACCAGCTTCCGGGCGACTCGCTCCACGGTATGTTCCGGTATTTTCCGCACGACCCGTAGAATTACGGCCTGCTCCACTAAACTTGTCAGCTCTTGCTTCTTTATCGGCGAAAGGTTTTTTGCCTTGATATCCGCCTTCTTTTCCTTCTTTGTCGGCAAAAGTCCGTTTGCCTTTGTAGGTACTTTCAGTTCCGGCGGGGCGCCTGTTCGAACTGTTCCGGTTACCTGGGGTGGACTTGTCATCCCGACTGTTCCTGTTGTTGTTTTTCATCATAAGACTGTGTTAACTGCATATTTAATGCGAGCGCAAATTTAAGAAAAATCGCCGATTCTAGCTTGCTTATTTTCAGCCGGATGAAGATATTTAAAATCGTATCTGATGGCCGTTTAAAGCCCGCTTTTGGAAGGTAATTCTGTAAAAGCTTGATAATTAGATCAATATAACTTATATTTGTCGCCGCTCTTATTTGTTAACCTAAAAAAGGAGGAAAATGATAAGGAAACACATAATAACATGTACGGTAATTTTAACATTACTGGTTATGGCAAAAGTGTTAGTTCTCAAACTGCCCCAGACAAAAAAAACGAGTGCTGAAGAAGCACAAACATTAGCGAAAAATACGGTAGTAGCACCGGTTGTTACACCAGTTCTTAAAGAAGAAAAGCCTTTAAAACCGAAGGCGAAACTAAACTTTGCAAAGGAAACACTTCCAGTGGCGGATGCCCGGGTGAAGCGGAAAATGAAACGTTACCTTGCATCTTACAGTTATGGGAAAACGCAGACCAATCGTCTGCATAGAAAGGCTGCCGAATGGTTCCCGGTGATCGAGCCGATCTTGAAAGCTCATGGCATTCCAAATGATTTCAAATACATGCCCCTGGTAGAGTCCGGATTCAGGGACGGGACCTCTCCAAAAGGTGCTTCAGGCTACTGGCAGTTCATGCCTGGTACGGCAAGAAGTTATGGCCTGAAGGTAAACGGTAGGATCGATGAGCGTAAGAACCTACGTAAATCAACCATCGCCGCATGTAAATACCTCAATGATCTTTATGATGTATTCGGCAGCTGGACCCTTGTTGCTGCAGCATACAATGTTGGTGACAACCACATGAAAAAACAGATCAACCGGCAGAAACAGGATAACTATTATAAAATGAAACTGAACCGTGAAACCGGCAGTTACGTTTATAAACTGATTTCTATGAAGGAGATCGTTAAAAATCCTTCCAAGCACGGATACAAAGAATCCAAGACATTACTTGCTTACAACGCGGAGTAAGCGGAATCAAGCTGCAACAACACGAGTTTGCATTGATTTACCTTAAATTTGCCGGATTTATCCGGCTTTTTTGTGGCTGCAAATTTGCTAAACCTACATAAAGGCTCTACTAGCGCTTAATTTTGAATATGAGTAAAAACAATGTTGATCTCGGCGAACAAAAAGATGTTGAAGTTTACGGCGCCCGGGTACATAATCTAAAAGATATAGACGTTTCCTTCCCAAGGAATAAGATGGTGGTAATCACCGGTTTAAGTGGGAGTGGGAAGTCGTCCCTGGCATTCGATACCATCTATGCTGAAGGTCAGCGCCGATATATGGAAACATTCACCGCTTATTCCCGCCAGTTTATGGGGGGTATGGAGCGCCCGGATGTGGACAAAGTGTCAGGGCTGAGCCCTGTAATTGCGATCGAGCAAAAGACCACCAGTAAAAATCCTAGATCTACCGTCGGTACCATCACCGAAATATACGATTTCATGCGTCTGCTTTTTGCCCGTGCGGCAGAAGCGTTCTCCTACAATACTGGTGAACGGATGGAGCGCATGACCGACGATCAGATCCTCAATGCCATATATAATAAGTACACCGATATTCCGGTGAACATCCTTGCGCCAGTAGTGAAAGGTCGTAAGGGGCATTACCGCGAACTCTTCGAGCAGATCCGTAAACAAGGTTATACGAAGGTGCGCGTAGATGGCGAGATCAAGGACATCGGATTGAAGATGCAGGTAGACCGCTACAAGATCCACGACATTGAGGTCGTGATCGACAGGCTGATCGTAGACCGCAAGGATCAGAAGCGTCTGCAGGATTCTATCGCTACAGCGATGAAGATGGGCAAGGGGGTGATCAAGATCAGCGACAAGGACGACAATGTATCGCATTTCAGTAAGTTCCTGATGTGTCCGACTACAGGCATCTCTTACGATGAACCACAGCCAAACAGTTTCTCTTTCAACTCGCCATATGGTGCCTGTGAGCGTTGCGACGGGCTTGGTTACATCTTTATCGTAGATAAGGAATCGGTGATGCCGAATCCGAAGCTGAGCATCATCAACGGTGGACTGGCGCCGCTTGGAGAGTACCGCGACATCTGGATGTTCCAGGTGCTTAAGGCACTGGCCAAGAAGTATAGCTTTTCGCTGTCTACACCAATTGAAAAGCTGAGTGAAGAAGCGATAAACCTAATCTTAAACGGTACACCGGAATTGCTTTCCGTAGCCGTAGAATATAATAAGTGGAATGTTCAGAATTATCAGGTAACGTTTGATGGTATCATCAAGCTACTTGAAGAGCAGCAGGAGAAAAAATCTGCCGGCTCCACAGATGATCTGGAAGCATTCCGCAAGCTGCATACCTGTCCTGTTTGTAACGGCGCGAGGCTGAAAAAAGAAAGCCTGCATTTTAAGATTGACGGCAAGAACATTTTTGAGCTTTCCGAGATGGATATCCTCAGCTTACGGGGCTGGTATGAAGATCTGGAAAGTCGCTTAAACGAGCGTCAGAATACCATTGCACGCGAGATCTTGAAGGAGATCCGTGCAAGACTGGGCTTTTTAAGTGATGTAGGTTTAAACTACCTTTCCCTGGATCGTACTGCAAGAACCCTGTCCGGGGGAGAAGCGCAGCGGATCCGTTTGGCCACACAAATTGGATCACAGCTGATGAATGTCATGTACATTCTGGATGAGCCAAGTATTGGCCTGCACCAACGTGACAACGAGCGGCTGATCAATGCACTTAAGAACCTTCGTGACCTGGGCAATACTGTATTGGTTGTAGAACATGATAAAGACATGATCCTGGAAGCGGACCACGTGATCGACGTTGGCCCGGCTGCCGGTTTACATGGCGGGCGGATCGTTGCCGAGGGTACACCTGCGGAGATCCTGAAATCAGACACTTTAACCGCTGCCTACCTGAACGGTCGCAAAGCGATCGAGGTTCCTAAGAAAAGACGGAAAGGGAATGGGCACAAAGTTTCCATCATCAAAGCAAGCGGTCATAACCTGAAAGATGTTTCTGTAGACTTCCCATTGGGTAAGCTGATTGCCGTAACCGGCGTATCCGGGAGTGGTAAATCCAGTTTAATCACGGAGACTTTATACCCGATCTTAAATCATCATTTCTTCCGCGCCAAGAAACATCCACTGCCATACGAGAAAATTACCGGCTTAAAGGACATTGATAAGGTAATTGAGATTGATCAGGCGCCAATCGGGCGTACGCCGCGTTCTAATCCCTCAACTTATACCGGTGTGTTTTCAGACATCCGCAACCTGTACGTACAGCTGCCGGAAGCAAAGATCCGCGGTTATAAACCCGGACGGTTCTCCTTCAACGTTAAAGGCGGTCGTTGTGAGACCTGTCAGGGTGCAGGTATGAAAGTCATTGAGATGAACTTTTTGCCTGATGTATCTGTTCCATGTGAAGAATGTGGTGGTAGAAGGTACAACCGCGAAACGCTGGAAGTGCGCTACCGAGGAAAGTCCATCAGTGATGTGCTTGATATGAGCATCGAGGATGCCTGTACTTTCTTCGAAAACATGCCTGCGATCTACCGTAAGATCAAAACCTTGAAAGATGTTGGCTTAGGCTACATCACCCTGGGACAATCCTCAACGACTTTATCCGGAGGAGAGGCACAAAGGGTGAAGCTGGCGACAGAACTTTCTAAGAAAGATACTGGCAGTACGTTTTACATTCTTGATGAGCCGACTACAGGTCTGCATTTTGAAGATATCAACGTATTGTTGGGCGTATTACAAGAACTGGTGGATAAAGGCAATACGGTGCTGGTTATTGAACATAACCTGGACGTGGTGAAAGTTGCCGACTGGGTGATTGACCTAGGAGAAGAAGGTGGTGCAGGTGGCGGTCGGATCCTCTTTGAGGGCACACCAGAAGGACTGATTCAAAATCCAATAAGTTTAACAGGTAAATTCCTAAAAAAAGAAATGGAGGGCTAACATGTACCACAAGATCCTGAGCAATTATCTCCCTGATACCTCCGCACCAGCTGCGGTAACCGTAGGGGAAGGGCTGACCAGCACAGCCGTATACAAGTTAGTGACTGTTCAGGATGTAAAAAGGTTACTGAAACCCCGGAAATCCTTTAGTCACAAAGGCAGCTATGGCCATGCACTACTCATTGCCGGGCAGGAGCAGACCATGGGCGCTGCATTGCTCTGCGCTACAGGATGTTTATATGCTGGCGCAGGACTAACTACTGCGTCTATTCCTGCTTCGGGTTTAACGGCGCTGAATACCGCTTTACCCGAAGTCATGTATTTAAGTCGTGAAGCCCTGGAAGACGCCTCCAAGCTGGAAAAGTTCAACAGCATTGCGGTAGGGCCAGGGCTTGGCAAAGATGAACCTGTTGCGGCCTTACTGGAAGCAGCGTTTGCCAGGAACAAACCCCTGGTGATTGATGCGGATGCCATCAATTTGATCGCAAAAGATCCCGAGCAACTGAGCAGTGTTCCTGCAGGTTCCGTGCTTACACCACATGTAAAGGAATTTGATGGCTTGTTCGGGGAACATCACACCTGGTTCCATCGGATACAAACCGGCAGGGAGATGGCTAAAAAGCACCAGATCGTGATTGTGCTCAAAAACGAGTATACCTTTATTATAGATCAGCGTTCCAATGTGTTCATTAATCAAACCGGAAATTCGGCGATGGCGCAAGGCGGTATGGGAGATGTATTAACGGGTGTTATCGCTGCCTTAATTGCACAAGGTTATTCCAGTGCAGATGCTGCGGTGTTAGCCGTAAATGTGCATGGCAGTTCAGGAGATGCGCTTGCGGCAACACGTTTTGTGGTCACCGCTAGCCAGGTCGCGAAACATATCCCGGAAATAATAAAGAACCTGCTTAAATAGATACCCCGGCAAATACAACCATGTTTTCCATGGTTGGGTTCACACTGCCACCACGTTTTTCAAGGGTTACGGCAAAGGCCTCTGCTTTGCCGACTTCTTTCATTTTAAGCAGCAGTTGTGCACTGTCGGTCTTCATGTCAAAAACGCCCAGATCTACAGGCTTTCCAGCCACTATCGCCCATAATTGGTATTGATGCGCCTGATCGTGTTCCGGCAGCTTCATCCTGGATTTATCAAGCACAACATCCTGACTCTTTTTATTCCAGTACACCATCATTTTCGAAGCAGGGGAGGTCTTGGTGCCAGCAAGTGGAACAATAGCCCAGTTGGGATCGTCGACCATATCTGCCACAGTTTTTAGTTCGGCATTGGTCTGCTTCATCACATTCATGCTGGAGGCATAGCGGTCCTTTTCCGTCCTCAAGGCGATGATTTGTTGCTCAGCCTGGTTCAGCTTGGAATGCGCGTTGATTAGAGCAATTCCACTGACAACAAGGAGGGCCACACATGCCGCTAGGGCATACTGTAGCGGTTTGTTGGATTGCTTTACCACAGCGACCGGAGCTGGGGGCTGGATGGTAAAAGAAGTTTGTTGTACAGGGTTCAGTTTAGTTTCGAGCGCTGCATACAAGTCCTGGCGCGGTTCAACAGCATTATCCAGCGCATAACGTTCCAGTGCGATCTCAATCGCCTCCAACTCCCGCCTGATCTCAGGGGAAGCCGCAGCCCGCCTCTCAACTTCCAGCATTTCAGGTGCAGAGAGCTGCCCCAGAACGTAGAGTTCAAGGATTCCGGATTCGATATATGCGCTACTGTCTTCCAAAATTAAACTGCTTTCTTAATTCTATAATTGCCATTCTGATCCTGGTCTTCACCGTACCCAGCGGGAGGTTTAAGGCCTCTGCCGCTTCGGCATGGGTAAATCCACTATAATACACCATCTCCAGCACGCTGGAAAGTTCAGGTTTTAGGCCTGATACCAGATCGCGCAATCCCAATAGTTCAATGTTAATGATTTGTTTTTTTTGATTGTCAATAACAGCTACGTTATTTTCAATGTCCTGGTTTTTTCCTTCATTTTTAAAATCTTTGGAACGTAGCTTATCAATAGCCAGGTTCCGGGCAATGTTCATCATCCAGGTAAACAGACGCCCTTTCGTAGCATCATATTTATCGGAAGCATGCCAGATCTTAAGGAAGGTTTCTTGCAGCAGGTCTTCTGCCAACTCCGTATGTTGGGTAATTCTTAGGATAACACCAAGCAAGGCAGCACCATACATATCGTACAAAGCACGCATGGCAATGATGTCACGGCGCTTCAGGGCCTCAACAAGTGCTTCTTCTGATAGTTTAAGTTTCTGTGGAGTTGTCAAGGTTGCTTGGAATACCTGATCAACAACAAGAAGGTTAAGCTTTTGTTTTAAAAGTCAAACAGGTGTTTTTCTGCATGATAAGAAGAACGTACCAATGGTCCGCTTTCCACATACTTCAGGCCTTTTGCCAATCCTACCTCTTTATATTTCGCAAACTGGTCCGGGTGGATCCAATCTACCACTGGGTGGTGATTTCTGGTTGGTTGTAAATACTGACCCAAAGTAAGGATGTGTACGCCGTTAGCAACAAGATCATCCATCGCTTCATAGATGTCTTCCTCAGTTTCGCCAAGACCCAGCATGATACCGGTTTTGGTTCTTAACCCGAATTCGGAGATTCTGCGTAAACATTCCAGGCTTCTGTCGTATTTGGCCTGGATGCGAACTTGTTTAGTTAACCTTCTAACGGTTTCCACGTTGTGCGACATCACTTCCGGGCGTTCTTCAAGCACACGGTACAGGTTGTCCCAAATGCCTCTGAAATCAGGAATTAAGGTTTCTAAGGTGGTCTGTGGACTTTCCCTGCGGATGGCTTTCAATGTTTCTGCCCAGATGATGGAACCACCATCTTTTAGGTCGTCACGGTCTACGGAGGTGATTACGCAGTGTTTTACCTGCATCAGCTTCACGGATTCCGCTACGCGATCTGGTTCGCCAAGATCTACGGCCAATGGACGGCCTGTAGCAACGGCACAGAAAGAGCATGATCTGGTACAGATATTACCCAGGATCATGAAGGTTGCAGTTCCGGCACCCCAGCACTCACCCATATTAGGGCAATTTCCACTCTCACAAATGGTATGTAGCTTATGTGTGTCAACCAGACTGCGGACTTGCGCATATTCTTTACCTACTGGAAGTTTAACTCTTAGCCAGTCAGGTTTACGTTGTACGGGATTCGCTGAAACAACCGGAAGTTCAATCATAATACAAAGTTAAGCAATAGGTTTGAATAGTTATATAAGTGGAGATTTTGAATGTAATTGGAGCGTAATAAGAATGAAGGAGGGCTTTAACCTTAAAGGCCTTTAAACCGGGTCTTAGACGTGTATTGTTCGCCTCGAGCCGAACAATAGGCGAACAATAGGCGGTCAAGAGGCGAAGAAGAGCCGGTGAAGATCAGAAATCAATAGCGACATGATCTCACCGCCGATCAATAGTAAGCGGGTACCGCCGCCCCCGCCAGCTGAGCCTGCACCAAGCTCGGAGCTCAGGTTTCCACCGCCCATTGTGAAGCCAAACAAGAAAGAAGTTCCGCCTCCACCACCAACCTGTTGAGCCAAGTACCGCACTGCCGGCTTCAAAGCAAGCGGAGCAAGGCTAATGCTGAAGTATTAAGTAAGATGATTTTTGACTGATGATATTTGCCATACTGGAGTTATAATAATTTTTTAACAGCTACCTTCGTGATAGCAGGATCAAGCTTGCTATACCGGTAAATCAATCATTATACGCATAACATTATACAAATAGCATCAACATGAATTTTCTTAAAAGCCTAATACTGAATACCATGCTTCTGCTATGTTTTGGTACAGCAGCCATTGCACAGCAGCAAGCCTCATCAACCTCTTTTATCATACCTGACCGACGTGACGTATCCTTGTATCAGGTTAATACACGCGCCTTCAGTGCAGCGGGTGACCTCAAAAGTGTAACTGCCAGACTTGACTCCATAAAGAACCTTGGAATAAATGTAATTTACCTGATGCCATTGTATCCAGTGGGTAGAGAGAATTCGGTAAATTCTCCTTACTGCATCCGCGATTACACCGCTATTGCGGAAGAATTCGGAAATATAGAAGATCTGAAGACCTTAGTTAACACAGCACATCAAAAGCAGATCGGTGTACTTATGGACTGGGTTGCCAATCATACTGCCTTTGATCATGCCTGGACAAAAAACAAATCCTGGTACAAGCAGGATTCCACTGGTAAAATTATTAGCCCTCCGGGAACGGGTTGGAATGATGTAGCCCAACTTAACTTCGACAATAAAGACATGAGAGTAGCAATGATAGCGTCTATGAAATTCTGGCTTAACAATGCCAATATAGATGGATTCAGGTGTGATTATTCCGATGGTCCACCATATGACTTCTGGAAGGAGGCTGTTGGAAGTCTAAGAGCTGCTGCTGGAAAAAGAAAGCTCTTGATGTTGTCTGAAGGTACGCGTACAGACCATTTTAAAGCAGGGTTTGATTACAACTTTGGTTTTCGCTTCTTCGAAAATCTTAAGAATATTTACGAGCATGGCAAGTCGGTACGCTCTATCGATAGCTTGAACGCTGCAGATCTAAAAGATGCATTACCGGGACAACAGTATGTAAGGTACACCAGCAATCATGATGTAAACAGTTCCGATGGTACCTCCTTGGAGCTTTTCGGTGGCAGGGATGGAGAATTGGCTGCATTCGTGGTGGCTTCCTGCATGCAAAGTATTCCGATGCTCTATAATGGACAGGAAGTTGGAACACCAAAACGTATCTCTTTTCCATTCACAACGAGTAAAATTGACTGGAACATCAATCCGGAACATACATCTGCATATAAGAAGATTATTAATTTTAGAAATAGTAATGAGATCATTAGACGCGGACAGCTAAAATCGTTTAGTGATAAGGACGTCTGTGTGTTTACTAAGCAACTTTATGGCAAAACGGTACTCGTGATTGCCAATTTAAGAAACAAAGCACTTAGCTATAGCCTTCAACCTGTTTTAGCCAAGCACTGGAAAGATGCATTCAGCGGGAAGAAGCAAACGCTCGCCACATCAGTTTCACTTGCTCCATACCAGTATATGATTCTTACAAGCCTATAGTCTGAAGCCCCACAAAACTTCAGCAAACAGCCTTACCACTATTTAGCCAAATTAGTTGCTTAGCGATAATTGCTTCTATTTAAGTCTATTCGAAATCTCATCCAAGTTAACGAGATCCAGATATTGATCTGGCAATATTGAACTTGAGGAATACGTAATTGTAGTAATCAGATTGCCATCTAGATCACAAAAGACTTCAACAAAAAACTGATCCACTAAAAATAGTATAGCAGTTTCTTCCTCGCTAGTGGCAATGTAATAAGCAGTCGATAATAGTTTAATCCTATCCTGCTCGGGTAAAGCTATAAATTCAAAATCTGTCATTGGTTTGAAAATCTATTGCAATGCAAGTTACTGGTAGATAGCTTTTTACACAAGCGTTCATCTTCCTGTTTAATTAATATAGATACTAGAATTCCATTTAATGTACAGGTAGTTTACGTCAGTAAATCTTCTAAAATCATGAGGTTATTACTTCTGCTCTGGTACTTTCACAACAAATATCTCAGCAGGCAGGTCGGTATCTACGGGAAATTTCAAAAATGGTAAGGTCGTGGAAACCAGGTCAACAGGCGACTGTTAGATTCGTATATAACTTGAAGAAAATGATTGAAGAGCATAAGATTTCCAGACGAAAAGCGATTACCGGACTGGGCGCTGGTATTGCAGTGGCAGCGGTTTCACCTGCCTTGGCTGTTAATGGTAGTTCAGCAGCGCGGTCTTTCAGCTTGACACTTGATGATCCTCGCGGCAAATATCCAAAGCCTCCGTTCAAAGCGCAGTTACAACCCTGGCCAGGGCTTGCCAGTAAAATGGACCCTGTACCCGACCATGGGGAAAAAACCTACCAAGGATCAGGAAGATTAAAGGGTAGAAAAGCACTGATTACCGGGGGCGATTCTGGCATGGGCCGGGCGACAGCAATCGCTTATGCAAGGGAAGGTGCCGACGTGGCAATAAACTATTTGCCTGACGAAGAACCCGATGCAAAGGAAGTTATAGCCTTAATCAAGGCCGAGGGAAGAAAAGCGATAGCTATCCCTGGAGATCTGCGGGAGGAGGCATTCTGCGAGCGACTGGTCTCTGAAGCAGTAAAGGGCTTGGGTGGATTAGACATCCTGGTGAGTAATGCGGCACGGCAGCAAAGTCGACCTTCGATCCTGGACATTTCCACCGAAGAGTTTGATTGGACCATTAAGACGAACATTTATGCGCCATTTTGGATCATTAAGGCAGCATTGCCTCACCTGCAACCGGGATCAGCGATCATTGCAACCACCTCTGTACAGGCTCAGGATCCATCTGCAGATCTCTACGATTATGCCCAGACCAAAGCGGCCACAACTAGCTTTGTAAGATCACTCGCTAAACAGCTTGCTTCAAAGGGCATTCGTGTAAATGGTGTTGCCCCCGGGCCAATATGGACGCCCTTGCAGGTAAGTGGAGGTGCAACGCAGGAAAAACTTAAAAGCTTTGGTGGAGATGCCCCTCTTGGAAGACCAGGTCAGCCGGCAGAACTGGGATCAATTTATGTACAACTTGCTGCAGCTGATGCCAGCTATGCTACTGGTCAGATCTATGGGGCAGCGGGTGGAGGCGGCCAGCCTTAAAATAAATAGCGATGGAAAATCAACAAGCCCTCAACTTACAACGCCACATTTTGCTGTTCGCCATATGTATACTCGCGGTGATCTTTTTTTTCATTTTATGGCTGCGGTTGAAAAACTGGAGCGCTGGAGAGCAGCTTTTAACTTGGTCGGATTCATCTTTACGATACGCACGCTGAAGCAGTCTAGCTATGGCGGTTAGAAATGATAGCGCAGGGTTTTTTGCCGATCAAAAAACAATGCATAAAAGATATTTTGGGATATCACGAATGAAAAACAGGTATTGACTCTTGCCTGCAATATGCGGAAGTATGTAATCACTGTGCAAGTTCCTGGAACAACAAGATATTAGGATGATGGCAAAGTGCATAGAAATGTATATGCAATGTGCAGCAATCAGCTGAGCATGCGCCTAGTTGATGCGATTAAAAGGCGACGATGCTAAAGTTATTAAATTTATGCTTAACGCTCTCTGCCCTATTTTTGAAAGTGCTCCGGAGATATCGTTAGCTACCTCCTCTGCGGCTTAAACAGAACCATTAACCCGTTAAAATACATTGATTTTGATGGATATCTAAACTGAACGCTACTTTATGCGTGCATATCTGTGTTGATAAGAGAAATCCTCATGAGAAAGCGTTGATTTTTCCTAGCTTTACTATTGAATAGTTAAATTATCTCAATGAAGGAGTTAGAACGATTAAAAGCTGTAAATAGGTTAATATCTGTGAAAAGAATAGAAGTACGCTCACCCGTATGACTTTGAATGAGTTAGAAAAGAAACTACCCGAACAAGACTTTTTGAGAGTTCACAAATCCTATGTGATTGCCTAGCCAAAATTGAGAAAGACCGAATAATGATTGACCGAGTTAAAATTCTTTTGTCAAGACTATACAGGGAAGTTTTACTTAAAGTCTGTACCAAGTAGCTAACGATTAATAACCAGGTTGTTTGTTGAAATCAAACAACCTGGCATACTTGAGATTCCGAGATATGTAAAATTGAATTTGATCAATAAAACCAAAATTTACTGCAATAGAATTTAGCGATTCTCATATGCCGCCGCAGCGTAACTATTTACCACCCGCTGTGTCGGTACCCCTGGTCTTAAGTAGGGATAAGATGATACTGATGGCGATGATAAGCCCTATCGTAATCAAAGAAATGAACGTCGGGATTTTGAATATATCCACCAGGACCATTTTCAACCCCACAAACAGGAGTATAGCGGCCAATCCGGTAGAAAGATATATAAAGCGGTGAACGACGTGCGCAAGGGCGAAATAAAGAGATCGAAGGCCCAGAATAGCAAAAACGTTTGAAGTATAAACAATAAAGTGATCTTGTGTAATGGCCAATATTGCTGGAATACTGTCGACAGCAAAAATCAGGTCCGTAGTCTCAATAACGATCAGTACTAGAAAGAGCGGCGTGGCAGAGCGCTTTCCATTATTCCTGACGAAAAACTTGCCGCCCTCCATATGATTCGTTATTGGCATTACCTTCCGGACATATTTTATCAGCGGGTTATTTTCCGGCTCCATTTGTTTGTCCTTTTCAGTCAACATTTTGTACCCGGTGTATATTAGAAAAATGCCAAAAACATAGATCGTCCAATGAAACTTCTCGATCATTGCCACTCCTGCAAAAATGAAAATGACACGCATGACCAGGGCGCCCAGAATACCCCAGAACAGCACTTTATGCTGGTATATCGATGGCACCTTAAAATAGCCAAATACCAGTACGAAGACAAAAATGTTATCTATACTTAGTGATTTTTCTATAACGTAGCCAGTCAGGAATTCTATTGCTTTAGGTTCACCAAACCAGTAATAAATAAGGCAATTGAAAATCAGTGCAAGGCAGATCCAAACACCTGACCATATTAATGCCTCTTTTACGGACACGACATGCGCCTTCCGGTTAAAAACACCTAAGTCGAGGGCCAACATGAGGAGAACGAAAACATTAAAACCTATCCAAAATGTGATGCTAACTTCCATAATTACAATGTCTATAGTAAAAACAATGCCGTGTTTTTTTGTGCAATATTAAATCGCAAGTTATTAATTTATTACGGCACCTTTCTTCAAATACTTCTGACTTACCCCTTTGAGCAAGTATCTAAATTGCTAAATATGTACTATGATGCCTTAAATGAAAGAGAATTTTCTTTTTGAAGGGTGTTTATTGTAGAACCAGTATATGTTAGGAAGTGTTCTGTGCGACAATCAGTTAGTACGACTCAGATAATCAATCATAGGTTACATCATGATGTCAGGAGAAAAAGAGTATAGTATATTTAATCTGGGATTGGAATATTAACCTACTGAGAGGAGGTTATTCATTCAGGTGATGATTTTCTAATCATACAAGATGAAAGTACGGCGATATTCGCGAAAAAAGGATAACTAGCTCAGCTCAGAAGGCGCCTTACCAAATTTAACTTTGAAGGAATGGGAGAAGTGCGCCAAGCTTTCAAATCCCAGATCTAGATAGATTGCCGAGGGTTTTTGGTGCTTGGTTTCGATAAGATGCCGTGCTACTTTCAGCCGCTTGTCCTGTAGCCAACGCCGTGGCGGTGAACCAAAGGTCTTCTAAAAGTCTCGTTTGAAACTCGCCAGGCTTCGGCCAGTCAGCTGTGCAAATTTCTCGACGGGGATGTTGAAATGAAAATTACTGAGCATGAACTTTTCCAAGTCAATTTTGTAGGGCTCTGAAAAGTCGAATAAGAAGTTACGCAATTCTGGGACAGCATGAAGGAGTAGTTTAACGCCTTCTTTAACTTTCAGGATGCCCATTTCGTCTGTCATTTCAGCGCCCGATTTACGTGCGTAAGGAACAATGGATTGAAAGTACCCCCGCAGGAACTCGTTGGATGGAATCAGCATATTTGGCGGACCGACATACTTCCGGTCCGCTTCAAGTTTTTCTTCTAACACGATCTTGCGCAGGAGTTCCTCCTGCAGGGATATCACAATGGTCTCATAATGTCCGCCAGGGACCGGTGTTTTCCTGAGCGTACCTACCTGGTTTTTCCCGACCAACAGCATGTCTCCGGCCGTCATCGACAGTGTTTGCTCAAAGGTTTCGATGGTAAATTGTCCGGATACCTGTAAGATCAACGTGGGGTCTTTCCAAAAGCATACTTTCTCCCTTCGCTCGGCAGAAAGGTAGGAATAGAAGATTACGCCTGGAAGGATTTCCTGTGGACTGTTCATTTAGCGTTGTAAGTAGGTTCCGCCTAATATAGCACCTGAAGCAAAAGTAGTATTTAGCAAGCTCATTTCTTCCGGTGTAAATACGATTTCCATCGCCTGGATGTTTTCTGGTAAACGTGACCTGCGGCTCATGCTTACTAATGGCATAATCTGATCACCTTGTTCTTTTACCCAGGCAATTGCGAGCTGCGTAGGCGTATAACCTTTATTGATTGCTATTTGCTTTAACACTTCAACCTTTTCCAAATTATGAACCAGGTTCTCTCCTTGAAAGCGGGAGAAATGAT
This sequence comes from Pedobacter sp. NEAU-ZC8, assembly GCF_059278965.1. Classification (NCBI taxonomy): domain Bacteria; kingdom Pseudomonadati; phylum Bacteroidota; class Sphingobacteriia; order Sphingobacteriales; family Sphingobacteriaceae; genus Pedobacter; species Pedobacter sp. NEAU-ZC8. The sequence goes on along the minus strand of NZ_JCAJXC010000018.1, from coordinate 38,248 downwards.
TCCGGTAATCGTTTTCTGCAAGTGGTGCTTTCAGCTCGCCGGTTAACAACCCTTCGGCGGTATTCGCAAAAGCAACAATGCCAATCCCTAGTTCTTTTGCCGTCGGCTGTAACTCGCTTTCAATTTGACGCTCGGCTAGTGAATAGCCAATCTCTAATGCGCTTATAGGATGCACTTCATTAGCCCGGCGAAGTTGCTGGGCAGTTATTTCCGACACCCCGATGTAGCGCAGTTTTCCTTCCTTTTTCAGATCAGCGATGGTTCCAATAATGTCTTCTATGGGCACACTGTTATCCATCCGGCTGGGTTGGTAGAGGTCGAGTGTCTCAATCCCCAGACGGGTTAGGGAGTAGTTAATGAAATTCTTAATGGCAACAGGGCGCAGATCCAATCCAATCCACTGCCCGTTGTGAAAGATGGCGCCAAACTTTACGCTGATGAAAGCATCGTCACGCCTTTCTTTGATTGCTTTGCCAATCATCATTTCATTATGACCAGCACCGTAAAAGTCTCCGGTGTTCAAAAAATTGATCCCGTTGTCTAAGGCTTCATGGATGGTTGCGATACTTTCGGCTTCATCAGGCGTAGAACCGCCCCAGATTGAAGACATCCGCATACAGCCCAAACCTAGTTTGGAAACGGAGGGGCCATTCTGGCCCAACTGAATTTTATCTATTGTTTTCATATCATAAAGATCACGATTGCAATAGGGCAGGGGTTTCCTCAGCGGCTCAGAAAATTTGCTTGTACGGCTCAACTTTAATAATGTCAGCTGCAATGCTGGAACGCAAAGCCTTTAAGTTAATACAGACTGTAGGTCTACTTAATATGTCTTGGTTAGTATTGTCGGAAACAGCCAAACCATTTTCAGACATCAAATAAATGAAAAAAAAACTACCATTTATGAATTGCTATGCCATACTTCATGTGGGCATGATCCCAATACTATTACTCACAGGAACAAACTCCGCAAGTTCCCACCCCATGCGGCTAAACGCCTCGATAGTATCATCCAATATGAGGCTGGTGCAGGTTAGCGGAACGGTAAGCGATAAAAACGGCCAACCTATACCAGGTGTTTCTATCCGCGTGAAAGGTGGAACCGGTGGTGCCGTAACAGATGTAAACGGACGTTTTACGCTCAATGTTTCCGATAAGAATGTTGTGCTTCTGGTTAGCTATGTTGGTTATAAAACTGAAGAAGTTTCTTTGAATGGAAGAGAAAATGTGAGGATTACACTTGGAGAAGAGGATAATCAGTTAACTGAAGTTGTCGTTACCGCACTAGGCATTTCTCGTGAAAAGAAATCGCTTGGATATGCTGCTCAGGAGATTAAAGGTGATGAGCTCGACAAAGTACGGGAAACGAACTTTTCCAGCGGACTCGCGGGTAAGATTGCAGGTTTGACTGTAATGGCCAGTCCCTCTGGCGTGGGAGGTTCAGCTCGAGTAACCATCCGGGGAGATAAATCTTTAAACATCAATAACAATCAGCCGCTTTATGTAATTGATGGAATTCCGATCAGTAACGAAAATTATGGATCTTCTGGTAACAGTTACCAGGAAGTTGATTACGGAAATGGGGCTTCGTTGGTGAATCCCGATGATGTGGAGTCTGTTAACGTTTTAAAAGGTGCTAATGCGGCAGCATTATACGGATCGAGGGCTGCGAACGGCGTTATACTGATTACCACCAAGAGTGGTAAAGCCTCCAAAGGTGTAGGCGTTAGTGTAAACTCAGGTTTTAGCATGGAATCTCCTTTGGTCTTACCGAAATTTCAAAAAAAATATGGACAGGGGAATGATGGTGAGTTTGCATTTGTTGACGGACTAGGCTCCGGACTGAGGGACGGTGTGGATGAAAGCTGGGGACCGGCCTTCAACGGGCAGCTTATCCCACAATTTGATTCGCCTACTACTAATGGCTTTCGAGGTGGCGATATTTATTTGATCAATGATGGAACACCAGGATCTGCAGCAAACATGGCGGCTCGTGGTGAGATTATTCCTACAACCTGGACCAATAAATTCGACCTGCGGGATTTTTATGAAACTGGCATTACCTTGAATAATAATATAGCGCTAACTGGGGCAAATGATAAAGGAAACTTTAGACTTTCTTACACGAATTTATATCAAACTGGGATAGTACCCAACACGGATCTGAAGCGCAATACCATTGCATTGAATTCTGATTACAAACTGACACCGAAACTTAGTGTAAAGGCTGGTGTGAATTACATTCTGAACGATAGTGACAATAGGCCGAGCATTAGTTATGGTACGGAGAACATCATCTATTTGCTTAATAACTGGATGGGCCAGCAGGTAGACCTAAAATCCCTTAAGAACTACTGGATGAGTGGCATGGAGAACAGACAGCAGTATAATTATAATTACAATTATCACGATAATCCTTATTTCAACCTTAATGAGAATACGAATTCTCAGCATTCACACCGGGTAATTGGAAATGTAGCACTGAAATACGATGTAACTGGATGGTTGAATTTGCTACTTCGTGCAGGAACCGACTATGGAAATGAACTCCGGGAGCGGCAGCGGGCTTTTAGTACACAGCGATACCCAAGAGGTGCCTACCGTGAAGAGCGCATCGAGAATGTCGAAACCAATCTTGATTTTCTCATTAGTACAAATCACAAATTAACCGAAAACTTTCGACTATCATTAAATGCCGGTGGAAACATGCGTATTAACGATAATGATCAGATTTCCACTTTCACCACAGAGTTGCTTACCCCAGGTATTTACAACCTGAACAATTCTTCGATTCCGCTGGTAACCGAGATTTTTAATCCAAGAAAGAAAGTAAACAGTCTTTATGGTTTTGGTCAGATTGCTTTTCGTGATTATCTCTATCTCGATATAACTGCCCGAAATGACTGGTCCAGTGCGCTTACTTTACCAGTAAATAATGCAACACTTGGGATCACTGACAATTCTTATTTCTATCCTTCGGCCTCATTGAGTGCTCTTGTTAGTGAGATGTTTACTTTGCCAGCATGGATAAACTTTGCAAAGGTGCGTCTTAGTGCAGCCAAAGGTGGAAATGACACCAGTCCTTATGCTTTTACACAAGCTTATAATAAGCAGAACCCAATTGCTGGAAATCCGGTATTCAGTACTTCCGGAGTGCTGCGCAATTACAACATAAAGCCCGAAATCAGCACCTCACTGGAAGGTGGTTTGGAATGGAAATTCCTAAACAACAGACTGGGTTTTGACTTCAGTTATTATCACATGGTAACTAAGAACCAGATTCTAAATAACGTGCCTGTTTCTATTGCAAGTGGTTGGGATACTCAAATCCTTAATGCCGGAGAAATCAGGAACTCCGGAGTGGAGCTGTCGGTTAATTCAACACCAGTAAAAAGCAACTTCCGCTGGGACCTGGATTTAAATTTTTCTAAGAATAATAGTGAAGTGGTTAAGCTTACAGACGATATCAATGTTTATCAAATGGCAAGTAAAGATGCTATATCTATTGAGGCACGCGTTGGGAACCGCATGGGTGATATGTACGGACTTGTCTACAAAAGGGTGAGCGATCCCTCCAGTCCTTACTTTGGACAGGTTATCAATAATGAAAATGGACGGCCACTTGCTTCTGACACTCGTGAACGCCTGGGGAATTACAATCCGGACTGGCTTGCTGGAGTTCGTAACACTTTTACGTATAAGGGCGTAAATCTTAGCGTGCTGTTCGACTTCAGGCATGGCGGAAAAGTTTATTCGCTTACACAGGTTGTAGGCAGAGAGGCCGGTCAGCTTGAGGAAACGCTTTATGGACGTGAAAACGGCTATGATCTATCCTTGCCGGGAAATGGTGTGATAAGTGCCGGGGTGATTCAAAATGCTGATGGCAGCTTCCGCCCGAATGATGTCGTATTAACAGCAAGAGCATGGAATTCCGCATTCACAAATGGCAGATCAATAGCGGAGCCAGCGGTGTTTGATGCCTCATTTATTAAATTGCGAGAGCTTGCGCTCGGATACAACATCCCTTCAGCTTTCTTAAAAAAGTACAAGATTTCCAACATGGCCATTTCTTTGGTTGGCAGAAATCTTTGGCTACACACCAAAGTGCCGCATGTTGATCCTGAACAAATTGCAATGGATGGGGGTACGTACATTCCAGGTGTCGAATCGGCATCCATTCCGACCACACGGTCCATCGGTATGAACCTTAGATTTAATTTTTAAGTCTCCAATTACATTAACATGAAAAACAACATACTTAAATCTGTACTTAGTGCAGCAATCTGCCTTGCCCTTCTCGGAAGCTGTAGCAAGGACTTTGAAAATATCAATCAGGATCCAAATGCAATTACCACCATCACCCCAGATCTTCTATTACCTTCTATCATCCGGTCGTCAATAAATACCCAATTGGGTGAAGCCTGGGGAATAGGGACGTTAGTAGTACAGCAAACAGCGAAATATCAGTTTGTAGATGATGATCGATACTTATGGGATGATAAGGATAATGTATGGAACGCCTACTATACTTACCTCAGGGATGTTAAGAAGCTCTCTGAACTCGCTGTTTCGTCTGGGCAACCTGCGTATAATGGTGTTGCACTGATCCTGAAGTCATGGATGTTTTCAGTGCTGACCGATACTTACGGAGATGTGCCCTATACTGAAGCAACCTCGGCTGACGTGGAAATCTTTAAGCCTAAGTATGATTCGCAAGAAGAGATCTATACAGGCATATTGAAAGACTTAGAAGAAGCGAATACCGTTTTATCAACTGCGACATCAACCATCAAAGGAGATTTAATTTATCAAGGAGACCTTGTGAAATGGAGAAAGCTTGCGAACAGCCTACGCGTAAGATACCTGATGAGAATGTCGGCGAAAAAGGACGTTACAGCAGCTTTGCAGGCAGTCATATCGAATCCTGCGCAAAACCCGGTATTTGTAAGCACAGCCGATGACGCTGATTACAGCTACTATGCTGAAGCCCCCAATCAATTTCCGAACTATACCAACCGTATAGGAGGCTTCGATGAATACCGTTTAAGTAAAACCTTTGGTGACGTTCTACAAAGTTTTAATGATCCACGTTTGGCCATATTTGCCCGGCCCACATCTGCATCAGTAACTGCAGGTAAGCCGCAGTATGTAGGTATGCCAAATGGATTGAATGACACGGAAGCACTGAATTACAATGGTGGATCCAACAACATCAGCCGCATTGGCAGCTTCTATTACGAAAATGCCATTAGTCCAGCAGGTCTTCAAGTTGCAAAGGGGTACATTATGAGCTTTCATGAACTACAGTTCTTGCTTGCAGAGGCACGTCTTAAAAACCTGATTTCGGTGGGAAGCTCTGCTCAGACCTATTACGACGGCGGAATTCAGGCTGCTTTTGCTTATCTTGCTGTAACGATGCCAGCAGATTATCTATCCCGGCCAGGTGTTCGCTTCGCGGAAGCGGATGGCATGAACCAGATCATGACTCAAAAATGGATCTCTCTGTTTTATACGGGTCTTGAAAACTGGTTCGAGTGGCGACGAACAGGTTTTCCAGTATTGAAAGCCGGACCTGATAATCAAAATGGTGGAAGAATTCCAAGGCGGTTAAAATATCCTTTGAACGAGCAGCTACAAAATCCACAATCTCTGCAAGACGCCGTCAACAGACAAGGTGCGGACAACATCAATACGCGTGTTTGGTGGGACAAATAAGATAATGATTCATGAACGATAGCAGAAGAGCATTCCTTAAAAAAGCAAGTTTACTTAGTGGCGCAGCAGGCCTGTTCAGCGTTTTCCCGGAAGCAATTCAGCGAGCGCTGGCCATTGATGCTCAAGCGGGCAGTACCTATATGGATGCGGAACATGTGGTCTTTCTGATGCAGGAGAACCGGTCTTTCGACCATTGTTTCGGTACTCTAAAAGGCGTGCGCGGGTTTAATGACCCAAGAGCGATGAAGCTGGTCAACAACAATCCGGTTTGGCTGCAAAGTAATGCTGCGGGAAAAACATACGCACCTTTCCGGCTCAACTTAAAAGATACGAGATCGACCTGGATGAGTTCACTACCACACTCCTGGGAAAATCAGGTGGATGCCCTAAACGCTGGTAAAAATGACAATTGGCTTGACGCAAAGAAATCCGGGAACAGGGATTTTGCGGATATGCCGCTAACCATGGGCTACTATAACCGTGAAGATCTGCCCTTTTACTACGCATTGGCGGATGCATTTACCGTCTGCGATCAGCATTTCTGTTCTTCGCTTACCGGTACCAGTCCCAACCGATTGTTCTTCTGGAGCGGCACCATTCGCGCGGAGCAGGATGAACAATCGAAAGCCCATGTCTGGAACGACGAGATCGACCATAAAGATATCCATTGGACCACCTTCCCGGAGCGGCTGGAAGAACTTGGTGTCTCCTGGAAGACCTACCAGAACGAGCTGAGCATTCCGGTAGGCTTCGAAGGGGAGGAGGCCGACTGGTTAGCCAACTTCACCGATAATGATCTGGAATTTTTTAAGCAGTTCAATGTTCGGCTGCATCCACAGCATCTGGCATTTCTGGAGCAACAGGCTAACACCCTTCCGCAAGAGATTGAAAAGCTGAAAAGCCAGCTTAAGCAAAATGCGCAGGATGAGAAAGCAGCAGCGCTGCTGAAGAAGAAAGAAGCCAGCCTGGTTAAGGTTTTAGCGGACCGGAAGATCTGGACACAGGCGCGTTATAATGGATTATCTGCCAGGGAGAAAAGCATTCATCAAAAGGCTTTTGTAACCAATGTGAATGATCCGGATTACCACAAGCTGGTGGATATGCCTTACGAGGAAGATGGTGTTGCACGCAACATGAAGATTCCGAAAGGGGATGTGCTTTACCAGTTTCGTAAGGATGTTGCGGAAGGGAACTTGCCAACGGTGTCCTGGTTGGTGCCGCCTTGCAACTTCTCGGATCATCCTGGTGCACCCTGGTATGGCGCCTGGTACATTTCTGAGGTGCTGGATATCCTCACCAAAAACGAAGAGGTTTTTAAAAAGACGATCTTCATTTTAACCTATGATGAAAATGATGGCTACTTTGATCATGTGCCGCCGTTCCTGCCACCACATACCGGGAAGCCTGAAACGGGCAAAGCTTCTGAAGGTATGGATACCCGCGTAGAGTTTGTTTCTATGGTGCAGGAGCAGCAGCGGGGCTTCAAGGAAAAGCGCGAAAGTGCTATTGGACTTGGATTTCGGGTACCAATGCTGGTGGTGTCACCATGGACCAAGGGCGGATATGTGAACTCCCAGGTTTTTGATCATACCTCCAACCTGCAGTTTCTGGAACATTTCTTATCTGCCAAAACGGGTAAGCAGGTGGAACAGCCGCAGATCAGCGACTGGCGCCGGACAGTATGCGGGGACCTGAGTTCTGTTTTCCGCGTTGCGGATGATAAGCCCTCTGCAATGCCGGCAGCGCTGAAGAAAGAGGCTTTCATTCAAAGTATCCATAATGCAAAGTTCAAAGCACTGCCTTCCGGGTTCAACACTCAACATGTGCCGATGCAGGAAAAAGGGATACGCCCTTCGAATGCATTGCCTTATCAACTGGAGGTAAATGCCCGCTATAACCAACTGAACAAAACGCTGGAACTTACATTCGCATCTATAAATGAGGTTTTCGGCAGGCAGACTGCCGGTGCGGCATTCATCGTCTATTTCCCGGGGAATACAAGTAGCCCATCTGACGAAGGCAAACAGCGCTGGTCAAAGATGAACAACAGGCATTATGCCGTAAAAGCCGGGGACCGGGTCATTGACGAGTACCCGTTATCAATGTTTGAAAAGGAGCAGTACCATGTGGAAGTGTATGGGCCCAATGGATTTTACCGGGTTTTCAAAGGCGGACACAACAGTCCTCAACTGGAAGTAGCCTGCGAAAGTCAGCTGGACAGGCTTGACCCGAAAAAACTATCCGGCAATGTGGTGTTGAAGATCCATGGAAAGCTCAATGCCGCGATCACCATTACGGATCATGCCTATAAGCAGCCAGGAAAGAAGATGAATTTAAAAGGTGGTAGTGCTTCAACCGTGCTGGACCTGAGCAAGAGCCATCGTTGGTATGATTTCAGTATAGCTGTTGAAGGTTTTCCGGATTACCAGCAGCGATTTGCTGGTCGGATAGAAACCGGTGCAGCTGGCTTTAGTGACCCATTAATGGGTGGAATAGTATAAATGAAAAGGTATAAAAAAAGGGATGCTTTTGGCATCCCTTTTTATTATCAGATTAAGCTGATTATTTCTTCGCCCACCATAACGGTGTTAAAACTTCATCCTTGCCGCCAAGATCAGACAGTGCTTGTCCGTAACCGGCAGCATTGGTGTTCTTTAGGTTAGATGGATATCTAAGTCGCTGCGGGAAGAATTGTACTTTACTGGTCATGTAAGTCGCATCTGTGAGCGCTGGCAATGTTTGAATTGGAATTTCAATCGCTGGATTTTCAAAGAAAGGTAAACCTGTTCTTCTATGATCACTCCAGGTTTCCAGGGGTAACCACGGCGTTTGTGCGATGAATTTTTGTGTAATAATCTTGGTTAAATGGTCGTTATTTACGGTTCCGTTTTTATAAAGATCATTTTTAGGGTAAGCTACAGTGGCAGATCCTTTGGTACCCGTAAATCCGTCTTCAAACTCCATTATGCGGCTTGTAGGTTCTGTGGTATGGTTCCATGCAACAGAAGTACCCACACGGTTATAGCTTTCTGAAGTCAGGTAAGAACCAACTTGGGTACCATTGTGCTCGAAGCTTTTCTGAATAGCCGTTTCATAAGCTGCCTGTCCGCTCATTGGTGTGTTCCAGCCACGAACTGCGGCTTCAGCGATCAGAAAGTAAGTTTCCCAAGGACCAAAGAATACACGCTTGTTGGTGCTGGTACGGAACTGCATGTTGATACGAGGCATTGCTCCGGCGAAATTATAAACCAAGTTCATACCTGTTTTAGTGCCCCAAGCACCATTAATCCTCGCGTTCCAGCTATACTTTGCGTCGATGGATTTAATATCCTCTCCAGCTGCATTTCTAAGGGGTCTGACTGTGATGAGGTCGTTCGCATTCTGATCTGGAAAATTAGGGTTCTCCACGTCTCCTGGAATACTAAATAGCACGTATGCACGTGGATCCATGATTTCTGGTAGTCCATTAAACCAGTAACCTGCGCCTGGCGCATTGGTTTTAGTTGCGAAGTGATTCGGGTAGCTTTGTCCAAGCCAGTTTGCCGGCTTGATAAAAGGCTGGAATTTAGCATCAAGTAGATCTGCACTTTTAATTCCACCCAATCCAATCATCAGGTTGTTGATGGTTGCCGAGATAGGCTGTGCATTCCAAGAACGACTCATTACACCGGTTAGATCACTCCAGCCATCCTTTTCCTGAACCTGGAAAGTCTCATTCATGTTGGTGATGAAATCATTGGTAGCACCTGCAGTTGCCATTACAGCTTCAAATTCAGACTGTGCTTTTGCTGGGTCTACCTCAGATAAGCGCATGGCTAAACGCATGCGAAGCGAGTTCGCATATTTACGCCATTTTGCATAGTCATAACCATATGCAGGATCTTGCTTGTCTAAACCTGATGGATTTTTAACCGCGAGGTCAAGTTTCTGGCTTGCATCTGCAAGTTCTTCAAGGATGTGGTAGTAAACAGTTTTAACATCATTAAACTCAGGGTTGGTACCATTAAATGCATTCACTGGGATTGGACCAAAGTTGTCAGACATTTCGCTCATTAGATAAGCTCTCCAGATACGTGCAACCTGTATCAGGTTAGGTATATGTGGCTTTGCTAGTCCTGCTGCGGTTTGCTTTTCTGCCAACTGAATACCAGTGTTCGCTGAATTTAACCAGTTTGAAATCTGGTCGTAATAAGCGCCTGTCCACTGGTCATTGTAGTTACCTACAGTAATTGTACCACCTTCCGACATCTGACGACCTGCTGCTTTCCAGTATAATACAAAGGAGCGTTCTGCTACGTCAGGGTTCATTTGGGCTCCAATGATGGAGCCATTGATAAAGTATTCTACCTGTGCCTGCTCATCATTCGCCGCAACAGGATTTACATTGATGTCTTCAAATTTCTTGCATGATGCCAGCACCAGGGTTGCTGCAACAAGCATACATGATTTTTTTATGATTTGTTTCATGATCTCTAGTGGATAGATTAGAATCCTAATGTTAAATTAAAGGAGAATGAACGGCTTGTTGGTGCAGCACCATTTTCAAATCCAGTTGCATTGGTGTTGGTTGCAAATACGGACTCTGGATCCAATCCATTCATGTGGCTGGTTATTAACCAAACGTTGTTACAGGAAACACCCAGTTTTGCACGCTGAATAAATGTTTTTTCCAGCATTTTAGGCGAAAAGTTGTAAGCAAGGTTGATGTTTCTGATGCGGATATTAGAAGCGTCATATAAGTTTGCTTCGGTGATACCCAAGTTACCTACACCTGCTACTGCAGCCCAGTATTGTTGTGGCGTAACAGCCTTTGTGTTTTGCTCGAACTGGTTGGTAGTTGTGTTTAAAATCGCACCTGATGTTACGATATTGTCACGCATTCCGTTTACAACGGTTTTGTCAGAAGTACCATTACGTTGCATTTGCGCTAAGGTAGAAGAGAAGATCTTACCACCGAAACGACCATCGATTAAGAACGACAAGTTAAAGCCTTTGTAAGAGAAAGTATTTGTGATACCAAGCAATGCATCAGCTTGTTGGTTACCCAATCGCACGTTCTGATCTCCAACCTGCGGTAATCCATTCGCATCAAGTAAAAGCTGCCCGTAAAATGGACTTGCATTATCTTCAACTCTTCTGAATGTACTTCCATAGATTTCACCATACTTAGCACCAGCTTTTGCAAACACTCCAACGTCATCAAAGCCTCCTAAACGGTAAAGTTCAATATCGTCTTTGATCGACACAACGGTGTTCTTATTACGGGAAAAGTTAACGCCCATGTTCCAGTTTAGGCCATTTTCACTTTCTAGTATGCGTCCATCAAGGGTGATTTCAATACCCGTATTCTGGATGTCACCGCTATTTATTTTCATAAACCTGTAACCACTAAGCGGATCCAATGGTAAGTTCAGCAACTGGTTAGTTGCATTAGATTTATAGATGGAGAAGTCTAAACCTAAGCGGCTTTTGAACAAACGTAATTCCGCACCAGCCTCGTAAGATTTGATCAACTCATTTTTCACGTAAGGATCAAAAAGGATCTCATTCCTTGAACCGGTCGTATTTCCATTTGGATCCTTACCAATGTTGTAAGTGTTATACAACTGGTATGGCGGCAAGTCGTTACCTACGGAAGCTGCAGAACCTCTAATTTTCGCATAAGTAATCCATTCAGGAACCGTTGTACCTAATTTGGACAACATCTCTGTAACAACAAGGGATAGGTTAAGTGATGGATAAAAGAAAGAGCGGTTATCTGGGTGTAAAGTAGAGGTCCAGTCGTTACGGAATGTTCCATCTAAGAACAAATAACCATCCCAGTTTACACCTAAAGTTCCATACAGGGAATTAATGCGTTTCTCATTGTAAAGTTGCTCAACCGTAGGGTTGTTGATACCATTGTTCAATGAGAACAGGTTTGGTACATTCAGTTGTCCTGAATTGCCATTTAATGCACTGTTTTTTTGTGACATCAAGTTACCACCAATAGTAAAGTTACCACCTAGGCGATCAATCAAATTATCTTTTTGTCCGGATAGCAAGAAGCTGAAGTTGGTTTCAGTAAAGGTTTGTTTGCCTAAGCTGTACAAACCACCGGCGTTTGAAGGGCTGCCTCCATATAATTTACCTTCTGTAGTTGTGCTGAACTTATCTGCACCTGCTTTAATTTCCGCATTTAACCAGCTATTTACCTGATATTTCAATGATCCATTTAATAAATAACGATCACGGACATCCTGGTTCAAGTTGTAATCTTTTGCCCAGTATGGGTTAAGTGCTGGTCCTGTATTGTACCAGATCATCTGTTTCGTAACTGGATCAACCGCGGGATTTAACTGACGGATGTCCAATGATCTTGGGAACTGATACAGGGTTGCGAAAACGTTGTTCGGGTTTGCACCGCTGGCAGGTCTGTTTTGCGCATCTGAGTTGCTGTACTGCACTTTAGTGTCTACAGTCCATTTGTCGTCTTCACCGAACTTGCTGATTGCTCTTGCAAGTAAATTGGTACGCTGCAATTTAGCACCTGGAATCATACTTCTGTCATCTAAACGGTTGAATGAAGTATAAACAGACGTTGATTTATATTGCTGTTGAAGCGATACACTTTGGTTAGAGCTGAAACCCTGATCGGCATAGTTGCCAAGGTTATCATGCGCACTTAGAACTTCCTGCTCACCTCTCCAGTTGGTAACGGTCTGACCAGTGATTTTTGGTCCCCAACTTGTACTCAACATTGGATCGAATCCATTCTGATCTCCTTGAGCATAGTCATTTTGCATTTTTGGACGGGTGAAGATATCTTCAATTCCGAAAGTAGAAGAAACCGCAATACCCAGGCCTTTTTGAATACGGCCACTTTTGGTCGTAATTAAGATAACACCATTACCTGCTCTTGAACCATATAATGCAGATGCAGATGGGCCTTTAAGCACAGATACACTTTCGATATCTTCAGAGTTAATGTCCGAAAGTCCGTTACCGTAGTCAATCGAAGGATTGTAGTAATCGTTGTTTGTTGCACCAGTGAAGTTGTTTACCGGTACACCGTCAATCACAATAAGTGGCTGGTTGTCTCCGGTTAGGGAGTTGTTACCCCTCAAGGTGATTTTAGATGATCCTGCAGGGCCATTGCTTGAACGGGTTACCTGTAAACCGGATACTTTTCCGGATAAGGTGTTCACCACGTTTGGCTCACGTGCTTCTACAAGCGACTCACCTTTTACTTCTTGTACGGCGTAACCAAGAGATTTTTTCTCTCTCTGGATACCCAAAGCCGTAACAACAACTTCATTGAGGTTGTTACTTTCGTCTGCAAGGACCACATTGATGGTGTTTGAGGTGCCTACAGTTACTTCCTGGGTTTGAAAGCCAATGTAGCGGAAAATTAAAACGCTGCCTTGTGCGGCGGCGATTCTAAACTTTCCTTCAGCATCGGAGCTCACACCTTGGGTGCTGCCTTTTACTAAGATGCTGACAGCAGGAATAGCTTCTCCCTTGGCGTCCTTTACCGTACCCGTAACGGTATTTTGTGCGTAAGCGGCTATCGTGAACAAAGTCAGCAATAACATACTTAAGCATCGGGCATAGATTTGTTTCATAGTCTAAGTACTAAGGATTAATAAATTGGTGTTTACTGTTTAATTGTTTTGTGAATTGTTTCTGGTTTGTTTTAGTTGTTAATTGTGGCTGTGTTAATGAGGGGTTTTATGGTGAATGTTGTTGTTTATTTAAAAGCTACATTTTCCATCACCAGGCTCGCTGCGGCAAGCAGTTCAGCATTCTCCGCAAGCTCAGATTGGACGATGTTTGTTTGATTGGCAATCCTGGGGATACAAAATTCGTTGAGTGCCTGCTGGATTGGTGGCAGCAACACTTTGCCAGCTACCGCAGCACGACCGCTTAATACGATACACTCCGGATTCATAATATGGATGAGCGTTGCTAGACCTTTACCGATCATGAAAGCCGCTTCAGACAAGATGGAAACCGCCAATGGGTCGTGTTCCTTCGCTGCTTCCAGGAAGATCTGCTCTATGTTTTTGCCTTTATCTTCTGCGAGTTTGCGCATGCTGGTTGCAGCACCAGAGGCAATGGCTGCTGTGGCACGCTCGGTCATGACCGAAAGGGAAGTTTCGACCTCCAGGCAGCCCCGTTTTCCACAAGAGCAGAGGTTGTCTGACTTGGAGAGTGGTATATGGCTGAATTCACCTGCATAACCACTACTGCCGCGGTAGAGCTGGCCATTTACAATCATACCCAGTCCGGTACCCCAGCCGATATTCGCCACCATGACGTTACGCTTTCCAACGGCTGCACCATAACGCAGTTCAGCCAATGCAATCAGGCTGGAGTCGTTATCAAGAAAAACAGGCAACTCCAGCTGCGTAGCGAGGTAGGTTGCCAAAGGACTGCCATCGCGGGTTGGGAGGTAGGAGTGGCTGATGCCCAGCTCAGCGTTTACGAAGCCCGGTATACCAATGCCTACACCCAGAAGTTGTGCTTTAGGAATGCCAGAGGTTTTAAGCTTGCTTGCAATGAAATTTGCCAGTTGATCCGTAGCCTCCGGATTATTCATCAGTGGCAGTTCCAGGCTGGAAATTTCAAAACGGCTGGTGTTTTTGAGATCGCAGATCATCATCCGGGTAATGAACTGATCCATGGCTACGGAGACCATGAACTTCTGCTTGTCTGCATTCAGCAGAAATAAGGAAGCTCTTCTGCCGCCTGTAGATGGCCCTAGTCCCTGTTCTACGATGTAGCCTTCAGCAACGAGTTGCTGCACAACTTTAGTGACCAGCGGCAGACTTTTATTGGTCAATTTGCTGATCTCAGTTAAGGATAAGGGGTGCTTGTAGTAGAGCTGCTTAATGATTTCATTTCTAAGCAGCTGGCTCTTTTCTTCTATGGCGTTCATTCCCAGTTTCAATACATCAAACTTAATAAGTATTTGCACTAAATGTTAAATACTTATTAAATTATTTTTAAAGTATTTGAAACTTATCTTTTAAATGAACTATTTGGCTGATTTTAAAGTGTATACATAAAGAGGCTAGATGTTAGGCTTTGTAGATTATTATACTTTCTACAACCAAAGCACAAGAATATTATAACGTGAAAAGATCAAATAGGAGAATTTCAGGCTAGTGCGATACAAATTTCAGCCCAACTACCGAACCAATGAGGGTAGTGATAAAGAAAATGCGCCAGAAGCTGGCAGGGTCTTTAAACACCAGAATGCCGATGATGGCTGTACCCACAGCGCCGATGCCGGTCCATACGGCATAAGCGGTGCCAATTGGAAGCGTTTCTGTCGCTTTGATCAATAAGGTCATGCTTATGGTCAGGGATACCAAGAATCCTGCAAACCACCAGTACATTTCGCTGCCGCTGGTTTCTTTTACTTTCCCAAGGCAGGAAGCAAAGGCGACTTCAAATAGACCTGCAATAACCAATATAATCCAATTCATAGCTTGTTCTTTGCCGCAAAGGTCTGCATTTTGTATTGAAGTTCGCAGGCTCAGTTTATAATTGGAGTGTAACATCTGCTCCTGCTGCGGCATTCCGGAAATGGCTGATGGGCTAAATGCAAAAGCGGTTGATTACTTGTGAATCAAGGTGCTGACCTGTTGTTTCAGCTCCGGCAACACTCTTTCCGCAAACCAAGGGTTTACTTTAAGCCAGTTCTGGTTTCTTGGAGAAGGGTGTGGTAGTGGAAAGTAGGCAGGTAAGTATTCCGGATAGCTTGCAACCGTTTCTGTCAGGTTGCCTTTGTATCTGGTATTCAGGTAGTGCCGTTGTGCATACTGTCCGATGAGCAGGCTGAGTGGCTTACTTTCGAATGCTTCTAGAAGCCTGGTATGCCATAGCCTGGCACAGGCAGGTAGCGGGGGCAGATCACCGGATTTCCCTTTTCCAGGGTAACAAAATCCCATTGGGATGATGGAGAAAAGTTCAGGGTTGTAGAACTCGTCCTTGGAAACGCCGAGCCAGTCGCGCAGTTTATTGCCACTCGGATCATTCCATGGGATGCCTGTTTCATGTACCCGTCGTCCCGGAGCCTGACCTACGATAAGGATCTTTGCATTTTTGCCGAACTGAATCACGGGTCTCGGCTGGTGTGGCAGCACGCCTGCGCAGAAAGTACAGCTTAAGATTTCATCAAGGAGTTCCGTCATCTGGCTCAAAGTTAAGATGCTGCGGGGAAATGCCCCGCAGCATCCAGCTGTTATTACAATGCCGTTACTTCTCTAATGAACTTACCGCTTCAATCCGGTACTGGCGGATGCCGTTGTCCATTTCCCAGGAAAGTTCCGTGCCTTCGGCATAGCCGATGAGTGCTAGCCCGATTGGTGAAAGGATAGAAGTGGTGTTGTGCTTCGGCTTGGCCTTTTCAGGTGCCACAAAACTGTAGTTGTAAGTTTCACCGGATTCCACATCAGCCAGACGAACCTTTCTGTTGATGTCTACAACGTTATCCGGCAGGTCTTTTCGTAAAACCTGCTTGGCGTTTTTCAGTTGTTCAATGAGGTTAGCTTCATTTAAATTGGAAAGTTTCTTCCTTCTGATCTGGTCTTTTAACAGGTCGAACATGCCAGTGGTAAGGATGATGGATTGTTGTTCTTCAGTTTTTATTGCTGTGGTATTCATGATTTTCTTTTAAGATGTAATAGAATTTGATACTTGTTCCAGCGGTGTTGCCGGTTGTTCCATGTTGTTTTTGTTCCGCGCCATTTCCGAACACGCTGACGCAAGCAAGCTGCCCTAACCCGGCTCTTGAATTCGCCTGAATTATGCTCTGATTGCTCCGATAAGAAAGATGCTGTTAACTGTAAGAAATGGATGTTGTAATCCCAGACCTGCGGTTTTTAGGCCCGGGCGGAAGTGTTGAAATCCTTAAAAGATGAAAAGATATACCGTTTGCTGTAAAGCAGATTGGTAAGCACAAACCCAGACTTTTGATGGATCGGCTGAAGCATAGCAGTGCCTGTATGGGCATTGTTGCCATCAACGATTCGGGTGATATGTGCACTTGAATGTTTCAATGTTCTCAAACATAGCCAATATAAACCTGGTTGTCAAGTATTTCAGTCATCACACGGTCCTTATCGTCGATCCAATTAAGGTCTCTGTCGATGTTAGAGATCTTGACCCCTAAACCTGTTCTACCGTAACAAAATTGAAATATTGGCTCGCAGTCTTCTTATTTACCCGATTTCTTTACAACTTGAATATCCCTTCTAACCAAATATAATCCAGTGGTTTAGCCTTCATTGGTTAAAATACCTCATGTATGCTGGAATTTCTGGTAGGTGGCAATTTTAAAATCCTCAGTTATGCAAGAGCATTCAAGAAGACATTTCATCAGAACATTGGGCATTGGAACTGCTGCACTTGCGGTGGGCGACCAGGTTTTTGGAGGCACGGCAACAGGCTTTAGTGCGAAGAGCTACCGCAACATCATGGGCGCCAATGAACGGGTAAATATCGCCGTTATAGGACTAAATGGCCGCGGCGACAGTGTAAGCGGAACCATCGCCAGGCTCAAGGATGCGCAGATTGTTTCCATCTGTGATGTCGATAAAAGAACTTTCGCCAAGGTGCAGAACACCATCGCAAAGGCAGGACATAGCGGGCAACCCAAGACTGAAGCTGACCTGCGCAGGGTGCTCGAAGATAAGCATGTGGATGCCATTTATACGGCTACACCAGACCATTGGCATGCACCGCTGACGATCATGGGCTGCCAGGCCGGCAAACATGTGTATGTCGAAAAACCGCTGAGCCATAATCCACATGAAGGAGAGCTGGCAATTGCTGCAGCAAGGAAATATAACCGCGTGGTGCAAATGGGTGCGCAGCGCCGCTCTGCACCTATACTAACCAAGGGTATTCAATTGCTACATGAAGGTGTGATCGGGAAGGTCTATTTGGCCAAAACCTGGTACACTAATGCCCGAAAGACGACTCTGCTGAAACCAGGAAGTGTACCGGACTGGCTGGACTATGACCTTTGGCAGGGCCCCGCGCCGCGCATGGCCTACAAAGAAGGGCTAATCCACTATGACTGGCACTGGTTCTGGCACTGGGGTACAGGTGAAGCGCTGAACAATGGTACCCACGAGGTCGACGTGGCCCGTTGGGGCTTGGGGGTGGATTACCCGGTACGTATAAGCTCCAGCGGAGGACGCTTCGCCTACCAGGACGACTGGGAAACCCCAGATACGCAAGTGGTGAACATCGAATATCCGGATGGAAGGACCATCATCTGGGAAGGCAGAAGCCGTAATGGCCGCAAAGTGGAGACGCTGGACCGTGGCATCATTTTCTACGGCGAGAAGGGTAGTCTGGACACCGGAGAAGATGCATACAAGATCTATGACCTCAACGGTAAACTCATCCGTGAAGAAAAGCAGCAGGGTAATACTGAAGCGATGGCGGGCCGCAATACGGCAAGTCCGAGCCTAGGACTCGATACGCTGCACATGGTAGATTTCCTTGATGCCATCCGGAAAAACAGAAAGCCTAACTGTGACGTGGAGATTGGACATAAGAGTACCGTTGCCATGCAGCTGGGGAATATCTCCTGGCGTGTGGGCCGCGATATCCATGTGAATCCAGCCAATGGCCACATTAAAAACGACAAGGATGCCCAGAAGCTTTGGAAACGCGAATATCATAAAGGCTGGGAGCCCAAGGTCTGAGGTCCATCAAACCAGGTTTATTTCCCCTGGTGTTTTTTCTTGAATTCACTAGGGCTGCACTCGTACTTTCCTTTAAAAACCGTTGCGAAATAATTAGGTGTAGAGAAACCTACCATATAGGTAATTTCGGAAATAGAATATCCTTCATTGATTAAAAGGTATCTCGCCTTTTTCAACCTTCTGCTTAAGATGTACTCTGTAATTGTACAGTTTAATAGCGCTTTTACTTTACGGTATAGTTGTACCCGTGAAATCCCGATCTCTTTGCAAATATCATCAACATTAAAGTGCTCATTGGCGAGGTTTTGTGCCACTATTGCCGCCAGATCATTCACGAACTTCCGATCTAGAGCATTGTAGGTCTGAGACTGCTTAGCTGTGCTTACGTCACTGGTATAATGCTCTTTCAGAAGCACGCGGTTTTTTAGTAGATTGTTGACCTTGGCTAATAGCACATCTGAGTCGAATGGTTTCACAATATAGGCATCTGCCATACTATCCAGTCCTTGTATTTGTTGTTCATTGCTACCCCGGGCTGTTAATAGAATAATTGGAATATGGCTGGTTCGTATGTCTGACTTCAGCTTTTGTGTTAGTTCTTTACCCGTTATGCCTGGCATCACAACATCTGAGATGATCAGGTCAGGTACATGTTCATAGGCTGCAGCTAAGCCATCAGTGCCGGTATGCGCGGCGAAGATTTCGTACTGCTTACTAAATCTTTCCTGCAGGTAGTTTAGCAAGTCTAAATTGTCCTCTACAATCAGAATCGATTGATCGTGCACCCTAGGCTCAATATTAGAGGTAATTTCAAGTGATGGTAAGTCTATCTCAGAGGTGTAAATACGTGCGGTTTCGCCTAGGTCGGCTTTATTTAATTCAACATTTGATTTTTCCGCCTCGCTAAAATGGCTAGATCCGCTTAAAAGTGTTAGGGTGAAAGTTGTTCCATGCTGCTTGGTACTTTGAACTTCGATACTACCATGGTGTATTTGCATAATTTCCTTCGATAAGGATAAGCCTAAGCCTGATCCCTTGGTTGAATTGGTGTCTACCTGATAGAAGTGATCAAATATATGTTCACTCTCTTCTTTGCTCATGCCGATTCCATTGTCCTGGACCCTAACCATAATGGACTCGTCTTTACTTTCTACAGATACCGAGATTGTTCCATTTCGTGGCGTAAACTTAAAGGCATTAGAGAGTAAGTTAAATATGACTTTGTCCAACATGTTTGCATCAAACCACACCAAAATTTCCTGCTGAGATGCTGTAAACTTCAAGTTGATGTTTAACTGCTGTGCATTGAATTTAAAGCTTTCCAGAATATCCCTGATGAATTCAACGATGTTATTCGGTGTTGCATGTATTTTCACATTTTCGTATTCGATCTTCCTATACGTTATCAACTGATTTACCAATCGGAGCAGACGATAAACATTTTTGTGAATGTGGTTTAGATTAGTCCCGCCCAAGTGCCTTACTTTTTCATTATTCAATAGGTCTTGGAGTGGTGAGAGGATGAGTGTTAATGGCGTTCTGAACTCATGGGATATGTTTGTAAAGAAGTTAAGTTTAGCCTCCGTAGCAAGTTCTGCCTTTGCAGACATTTCGATCAACTGATTTCGCTGATCTAGAATTTCCGCATTCTTCAGGTTTAGTCTTTTATTTATTTTCCTATTCTCTAAAAGCGAATAGAAGGCCAAGCCACCGAATACAACCGCAAGGACCAGTGCGATCACCGTTATATTAAGCACCGTTTGCTGATTACTGAATAGAACCTCCTGTTCTGCCAACAAGACCTGCTGGCGTTCAATATCCCTATACTGACTCCTTACTTTATCGCCTTGTAGCTTCATCAATTCTACGTTAGTGGAGTCGATGACGATCGATTGCAGGATGTTTTCCTTGGCGAAAGGTTCCTTTTTCAAGATCTTAAAAGCAGTTGAAATGGCTTCTTTTCCTCCTGTTGGATAGAGTAAGCTTGCATCAAGAACCTTGTCGGAGACCAGCTGCAGTCCGCCACCCGCACCTGGTAGCGCATCAATACCAAATACCTTTATCGGCCGGGTAAGGTTAAGTTGTTTTATGACTTCTCTGGCCCCACTTGCCATAACATCATTGTGAGCAAAGATACCGTCGATATCAATAAAGGTGGTTTTAAGACTTTTTAGTTGTTGTTCCGCATTCCGCTTCAACCAATCCCCATAAAGTTGATGTTTGATGGTAATGCCAGGAAACTGCTTCAGGCCCTCTGAAAATCCTCGTTGTCGCTCAATGGCAGGAGATGAGCCCGGTAGGCCCATGATTTCTATGATATTGCCTTCGCCATGCAGTGCGCTGCCCACATAGGCAGCAGCGGTTTTTCCAATTTGGAAATTATCGGCACCTACATATGCGGTATAGGCATTTGAAGCGGTTTTACGATCTATGACGATCACCGGGATACCCTTCTTGTACGCCAGCTCGACCACAGGCGTGAGTGGCTGTGCTTCATTCGGTGAGATGATGAGTAGATCAATGTTTTGTTTCAACATCCATTTTACCTGTTCTACCTGCTTATCACTGTCACCGTCTGCATCAGTATAAATGAGTTTAGCTCCAGGATGAAGCGAAAGCTCCATTTTCATTTCTGCAGACATGGTCTTACGCCAGAGATCCGCCCCGGTGCATTGCGAAAAGCCAATGAGATATTCTGGATTCGTTTTTTTGGAACTACATCCCTGAAAAATGATGACGATAAAGATCAAGATAAAAAGCTGAACTAAGATCGATGATAATCGCTCCCAAGCCTTTTTTTGGTTATTCATTAGAAGTCTTTTATTGAAAATATAGATAGAGTTTTTCTACAAACTCATTTAAAGATATGAAAAATTCAGTTCGCAGTGAGTTAATAGACTTCAGTTCAAATGCGCTGGCTTGTAACCATGAAATAATTTTGAAGATTACCTGTAATAAAACTGTAAGTGTGTCTAAGATTTACAAAGGTAAGAATTCTAAATTACTGATATTCAAGTGATTACATTTTTTATGCTTTTCGAATCTATTTGAAACAAATGCACAGGTTGATAGGCAAACTGCTGCATACTTTGCAGATGCTAACCAATATATATACATATGAAAAATCAATCCGTCCTGGCCTGGTCCATGGTCGTCGCCCTTGGAGGCTTTTTGTTTGGGTTTGATACTGCTGTAATTTCCGGCGCAGAAAAGGCCATTCAGCAACACTGGAATCTTTCGGTATTTGAACATGGCTTCACGATATCCATAGCCTTAATTGGTACTGTAATTGGATCATTAATTGGCTCTCGTCCTTCCGATCATTTCGGACGCAAAAACACACTATATTTTGTCGCTATTGCATATTTGCTTTCATCACTCGGAACAGCACTAGCCAACGATTGGTCGGTTTTCCTGATCTTCAGATTTTTAGGCGGCCTTGGTGTCGGCATTTCTTCCGTAACCGCACCGATATACATATCTGAGGTGTCACCAGCGGACCGTCGCGGGCGATTAGTGGGATTGTTTCAATTTAATGTTGTACTCGGAATCTTAATATCTTACCTATCTAACTATTTAATTAGTCAAGGAGGAGAGGCATCCTGGCGCTGGATGCTCGGCGTGCAGGCATTTCCCTCTGTTCTGTTCTTAGTGTTAATCTACTTTATTCCTGAAAGTCCGAGATGGTTGATCCTTAAGAAAGGCCACGACAAGGCAGCCCTGGAAATACTGCGAATTATCAATCCGCTTAATTGTGAGGAGGAGTTGCAAGCGATAAAGAATTCAAAGGCCATTCCGACAGATAAAAAAGGGATGACTGAGGTTTTATTCTCTAGAAAATACAAAACGCCGGTAATACTAGCGATGTTGTTTGCTTTTTTTAACCAGGTATCGGGAATCAATGCCATCATATATTACGCGCCGCGCATTTTTGAAATGGCGGGTCTGGGTGCACACTCCTCTTTATTATCAACGGTTGGTATTGGTGTGATCAACTTCTCTTTTACGCTGCTCGCGATAAATGTTATTGACAAGGTTGGAAGGAAGGTTTTAATGCTTGTTGGATCGATAGGCTTGATTGTTTCGCTTTCATTGGTAAGTTATACCTTTTACCGTGGTGATCTGAGTGGTTTTTCCATACCGATTTACATGATGATATTCATCGCCTTTTTTGCTTTCTCCCAAGGCGCGGTGATCTGGGTTTTTATCTCTGAAATCTTCCCTAATGAGGTGCGCGCAAAAGGCCAGACACTTGGGAGTTCTACCCACTGGGTCATGGCATCTTTAATCGCCTTTAGCTTTCCATATTTCGCAGAAAATCTCGGCGGTGGAACCACATTCCTATTCTTTGCAAGCATGATGGTACTACAGTTGATTTTTGTATGGCGACTGATGCCTGAAACTAAGGGACGCTCTCTGGAACAAATAGGAACAAACATAGTAATGCATTAAGCTGCAGGCAGCAATAAAAACTTAGATATTGATGAAAACAAATCGATCACAAACAGCAGTAGTGTGTTTTGGTGAAATTCTTTGGGATAATCTGCCAGGTGGAAGAAGGCCTGGCGGAGCCCCGATGAATGTGGCTTACCATCTGCATAGACTGGGCTTGGAAAGCAAACTGGTTAGCAGCGTAGGACATGATCAGGCTGGCAAGGAGTTAATTGATTTTTTGAAAGCGATGGGCCTTGAAACTTCCTACGTTCAGGTCAATCCCGAACAAAAAACAAGTGAGGTGCAGGCGACGGTAAATCCAGACAACCATGAGGTGACTTACGAGATATTAGCGCCGGTAGCATGGGACTTTATTCGTCTGGATGAAGCATTAACCTCCGTTGTGGAAGATGCTCAGGCATTTGTATACGGCACGTTAAGTGCGCGGAATATCGTTTCAAGATCTACCCTAAACCTGTTATTGGAAAAGTCCCCTTACCGGATATTCGATGTTAACCTGCGAGTTCCGCATTATACAAAAGAAACCATTGAGCAATTACTACGGCCAGCACACCTTGCTAAGCTAAATAAAAGTGAGTTAACATTACTTGCGGGTTGGTATAATCCTAACTGCCGTAGAGAAGCGGAATGTGTTGAAGTTCTATTGAACAAGTTCAAGATTCAAGAAATAATAGTCACTAAAGGTGGGGATGGCGCATCTTACTATAGTCATACGCTGCGATATGATTATCCGTCTTATACAATTGATGTGAATGACACCATTGGCAGCGGGGATTCATTTCTTGCTGCATTTTTAGCCATGAAACTTAGGAATGAACCTCTAGAGCTAGTCATGGACTATTCAGCTGCAATGGGTGCTTTTATCACATCTCAGGCAGGTGCATGTCCGCCTTATTCAAAATCTGATCTGGAAAGATTTATATGGAAGAAAAAGTTAGGCATCATGTAAACACCCCTTATTAGATCGAACCATTAAAAACCAAATATTTAACCTTAATAAAAATTGTATGAAAAGAATTTTTCTTTTCTTCGTCCTGTTGCTAAGTGCAATAGGATGGAGCTTCGGGCAAGTCAGGCAGCTGACCGGCACCGTGACGGACAAGGATGCTGGTCCACTTGAAGGCGTAACTGTAAACGTGGTCGGCACAAAAACCACAACAATGACTGATCCCAATGGACGCTTCAGCGTCCAAGCCTCAGCTGGTCAGACGCTCAAATTTTTCTATGTTGGCGCAGAGCCTGCTACTTTCCTGATTAATGCGAGTACTACGATTGTTAATATACAACTGGATATATCCTCCAACAAATTGGAAGAAGTTGTTGTAACAGGATATCAAACCGAACGGAAGAAAGATATCACTGGTGCGGTGAACGTGGTAGACGTCGCCGAAATCAAAGACATTCCAAGTGGAAATCCAATTAAGTCATTACAAGGTCGTGTTCCTGGCGTTCTTATTACAACCGATGGCGCCCCAACTGGAGGTGCAACCGTCCGGATCCGTGGTATTGGTACCCTTGGAAACAACGACCCTTTATATGTCATTGATGGTGTGCCAACGAAAAGTGGATTAGAGCAGCTCAATCAAAATGATATTGAGTCCATTCAGGTGCTGAAAGATGCTTCATCGGCTACTATCTACGGTTCCAGAGCTGCCAATGGTGTAATCATCATCACCACCAAGAAAGCAAAGAATGGCTTTTCGAAAGTAGATGTTAATGCCAGTACATCGATACAAAATTACGCTACAAAGTTAAAGACGCTTAATGCGGAAGAACGTGGACGGGCTTATTGGCTTGCTGCAGTAAATGACGGTGCTAATCCGAATAACAACCAAATTTACCAATACGATTGGAATAATGATTTTAGCAACCCGGTGCTTAACAGGGTGGTGTTGCCGGAGTTTATTGACGCCGCAGGAACTATGCGCCCGGCAGATACCTATTGGTATGATGAGGTTTCTCAGCAATCCATCATCCAGTCTTATGATTTAGCCCTGTCAAATGGTGGTGAAAAAGGTAATTCACTATTCTCCCTAGGCTACTATGATAACAAGGGGATCGTTAAGGAGTCCCATAGTCAGAAGTACACGGCCAGGTTTAATTCCGATTATAAGATGCTGAATAACAGGCTTACCATAGGAGAGAATTTTTCCGCGAGCTATATAAAAAATGCACTTATTCCGGCGAGTGACATCTTATTTGCTTCTCTTGTGCAGCAACCTATCGTTCCAGTTCATACCATCGATGGTGGCTGGGGTGGTCCGGCGGCAGGTATGACAGACAGACAAAATCCGGTTCGGTTAATTGAGGACAATCGCGATAACAAATCCTACTTCTATCGTCTTTTTGGAAATGCCTTCGCCAACTATGATGTGCTACCCAATTTAACCTTTAGAACAAGTTTCGGTATCGACTACAATGGAACTTACCAAAGGACACTTAAGAAGTCATACACCTCTGGATTTCTTGCCGATCCTGCAAATCAGGTCTTCAATGCGCAGGTGTATCAAGGAAACATCATCTGGCAGAATACCTTAAACTATAAAGTTGAAAAGGGGAAACATAATCTGGAGTTTCTTGCTGGACATGAATATATAAGAAATATCAATCAGGAGTTCTCTGCAAGCAGACAAGGCCTGGCTTTGGAAAACATCAACTATGCCTACCTGAATGCGGGATCAACAAACACCCTAAATGGAGGCTCCGGAGCTGCTTACGCACTGCTTTCCTTTTTTGGTAAGGTCAATTATGTATTGGATGATAAGTATATAGCATCTGTAACCCTGAGACGGGATGGCTCATCCAGATTCGGAGCCGAAAACCGTTATGGAACCTTCCCTGCCTTTTCCTTGGGTTGGAGGCTGAGTGAAGAAACCTTCATTAAGCGTTTAAACTTTATCTCCGATCTGAAATTAAGGTATGGTTGGGGTAAGTCAGGCAACCAGGATATTCCGGATAACGCCAGCCTGTCACTATATTCTGCGATCTATGGCGTTGATCCGACCTGGGATTTTGACCGAGGCAGTGCATACGATATCAATGGGGGTGGAACGGGTCAGTTACCTTCGGGTTTTACAATGATCCAACAAGGAAATGCTGCACTCAAATGGGAGTCTTTACAGGAGTCGAATTTTGGTGTTGATTTTGGCTTGTTTAACAACAAAGTAACTGGGTCATTCGACTACTTTATCAAAAAAACATCAGATATTTTGATCAGCCCTGCTTACCTGGCAGTATTAGGCGAAGGTGGAAACAGCTTTATCAATGGCGCTTCGTTGCAAAACAAAGGCTTGGATGCAATTTTATCTTATGATACAAAGCTTAGCGAAGACCTGTCTATAAATCTTACAGGAAATTTCTCTCTATACAGGAATAAAGTTACCTATCTACCGAAGGAAGTCTTAGCCTCGTATCCTGGAAATGGAACGGACAAGACGATTTTAGGAAGACCGGTAAATTCCTATTTCGGATATATGGCAGATGGCCTGTTTACATCTCAAGCTGAGGTGGATGCCGCTGCGGACCAGCCTGGTAAGGGCCTAGGGAGGATAAAATATCGAGATTTAAATGCTGATGGTGTAATCAACGATCAAGATCGTGATTTCATTGGAAATAACAGTCCCCGCTACTCCGCGGGACTTAATGTTTCCTTGAATTATAAAAATTTCGATTTAAGTTTCTTTCTGCAAGGTATCAAAGTAGACGTGGTAAATGACTTTAAAACCTATACGGATTTCTCATCCTTGTGGACTGGTACAAACTGGGGCTCCAGAACGTTAGATGCATGGTCACCTACCAATACCAGTTCCAGTATCCCTGCCCTGACTTTGGTGGACAGGAACAATGAAGGCAGGTTCTCCACTTATTTCATTGAAAATGGCTCTTATCTAAAGCTCAGGAACTTACAAGTAGGTTACAACTTTAAAAAAGCTTTCAATCTGAAGATTCAAAATGCCCGGATATTCTTACAGGGAAGTAATCTTTTTACCATCAAAAGTAAATCTTTTACTGGTCCGGACCCGGAAATTCCCAATTATGGGTTTCCAGTGCCTGTCGTGGGTACAATCGGTATAAATGTTACGCTATAATTAAATCTGTTAACATGAAAAATTTAAAATACATATTCTTGATGATGTTCACCATACTGATTTCATGTAAAAAAGTATTGGATGAACCTGCACAAGGCGTCGTGTCCTCAGAGGACCTTGGTACACCTGAAAATGTCGATAAAATGGTCATTGCTGCTTATTCTGCATTAGGTAATGATCATTATACTTCACCCTATTCCAGCATGTGGCCATATGGCAGTGTTAGGGGTGGAGACACCTACAAAGGTGGTGATGGACCGGGAGATTTGTCGGAGTTTCACCTTTTTGAAACTTTTTCATTAAACCGTGTAGATAACCCATTACTTGATCAGGTCTGGTTTAGACTATATGTTGGAATTGGTAGAGCAAACGACGCCTTGAAACGTGTCAACGAAATTTCCGATGCGGATTATCCGAAGAAAGCAGAGCGACAAGCAGAACTCCGGTTCCTACGCGGTCACTTTTACTTCCTGGCTAAGATTCTGTTTAAGTATGTTCCCTATCTGGATGAGAACACAGAGAAAACGGCATACAACACCATCTCCAATCGAGCACTATCTGATGCAGAACTCTGGGCTAAAATCACGGACGACTTCAGAGCAGCTGCAGATGTACTACCCGAAAGTCAGGCAGAAATAGGTAGAGCAAGCAAGTTTGCTGCAAAAGCATATCTGGCAAAAGTGTTGTTGTATCAGGCCTATGAACAAGGTGAAGATCATCAGATTACGTCCATCAATGCCGCTAAATTAGAGGAAGTAAACGCGCTTGCAGATGAGATCATTGCTTCGGGAAAATACAGTTTGACGACGGATTATGCGAACAACTTCCTGGCAACAACGCAAAATGGCCCGGAGTCCATCTTTGCCATCCAATACTCAAAAGATGATGGCACACCAAAAGGCCGACTGGATTATGGCCATGCACTTAACTATCCAATGAATCAGGAATACGGTTGCTGTGGCTTTAATGTACCCAGTCATGATTTAATTAATGCTTACAAGACAGACCAGGATGGATTGCCGCAGTTTACAACTTATAACAATACTGACGTGGCAGCAACGCTGGACTTCAAATCGGCAACCTTTGATCCACGACTGGACCATACGGTCGCAAAACCAGGCGCCCCATATAAATACAAAAGCAACTTCATCTATCAGCGTTCGTGGTCCAGAGCACCTGCAATCTACGATGCATTTGCAAGTATGAAGGAAGCGGTACTGCCGGATGATCCATCATTTCAAAAGGTTCCGCCATTCATCGGCAGTTCTAAAAATTGGGAGATTATACGTTATGCTGATGTGTTACTTTGGAAAGCAGAGGCCTTAATTGAACTAAACAGATCGCTAGAAGCTGTTCCGCTGATTAATCAGATTCGCGCGAGAGCAAACAACAGCAAAAATCTTTTGAAAATGGCCGATGGAAGCGCTATATCAAATTATAATGTTCAATTATATCAACCTGGGGTAAACAGTAACTGGACACAAGCATATGCAAGGGAAGCATTGCGATTTGAACGCAGGCTGGAGTTTGCAACTGAAGGCTATCATTTCTTTGATCTTGTAAGATGGGGCATTGCTGCACAAACCATGAATGCTTATTTTGATATCGAAAGACGAAGGGTAGCTCACTTGAACGATGCACGTTTTACTAGGGGACGCGATGAGTATTTTCCAATTCCACTAAATCAAATCAACTTCAGCTCCGGTCTCTATAAACAAAATAACGGCTGGTAACGCAGCCATTGCGAATTTAAAAAATACGATTATGAGAAAACTATCTAGCTTCATTGTACTTTTCTGCTTGGCTTTGAGTATCAATACTTTTGCGCAGCAGACCTTCAAAGAGCAGCATCGCCCACAGTACCATTTTTCGCCACCAGCCAATTGGATGAATGATCCAAATGGCATGGTGTACCATAAAGGGGTGTATCACTTTTTTTACCAGTATTTTCCGGATGGTACGACTTGGGGGCCAATGCACTGGGGGCATGCCGTCAGCAAAGATCTTGTGAAATGGCAGCACAAGCCCACAGCATTGTTCCCCGACAGCCTTGGATACATCTTCTCTGGCAGTGCTGTGGTGGATGTTAACAATACTGCTGGCTTCGCAAAGGCGGGCCAAACAGCCTTGGTTGCAATATTTACACACCATAATGCCAAACTGGAGCAGAACAAGGCCAACAATTACCAGAATCAGAGTCTTGCCTACAGTTTGGATGATGGCGAAACCTGGACTAAATATGAGGGAAATCCTGTATTGAAGAATCCTGGCATAGTGGATTTTCGGGATCCAAAGGTGATGTGGTATGAGCCGCAGAAGAAATGGATCATGACGTTGGCCACCAAAGACCGAATAACTTTTTATAGTTCACCGGACTTAAAAGAATGGACAAAAGAAAGTGAATTTGGCGCCCAGATCGGTGCTCATGGTGGCGTGTGGGAGTGTCCGGATTTATTTCCAATCATGCACAAAGGCAAACAAGTATGGGTACTTTTGGTCAGCATTAATCCAGGTGGGCCAAACGGTGGTTCCGCAACGCAGTATTTCACTGGATCTTTTGATGGTAAGACCTTTGTTCCAGAAGTGGAAAAGACTAAATTCATTGATTACGGAACAGACAACTATGCCGGCGTAACCTGGTCCAACACAGGCGAACGAAAGATTTTTATTGGCTGGATGAACAACTGGCAGTATGCCAATGTGGTGCCTACCCAAGGCTGGCGTGGCGCTGCAACAATTCCAAGAGATCTGGATATTACTGAAGTTAATGGTGAACATTTCTTAATCTCCCAGCCATCAAAAGAGCTAGCGACCATACAGAAAGATAGTTTCAAAAAGTCTTCATTAGGCTTTACGAAGGAGCTTGATCTAAGTAATCACATCAAGGACGCTGGGGGCCTATTTAAAATCGATATGACCCTAGATGCAAGCAATGACTTCCATATTGTTCTAAGTAATAAGCTTGGACAGGAACTCACTATAGGCTATGACAGTGAAGAACGCGCGTATTACATTGATAGAACAAAGTCTGGAAAGTCGGACTTTGAGGCTGGCTTTGCTAAAAAACATACCGCCCCAAGGATTAG
Source organism: Pedobacter sp. NEAU-ZC8 (assembly GCF_059278965.1). NCBI lineage: Bacteria > Pseudomonadati > Bacteroidota > Sphingobacteriia > Sphingobacteriales > Sphingobacteriaceae > Pedobacter > Pedobacter sp. NEAU-ZC8. The sequence goes on along the minus strand of NZ_JCAJXC010000018.1, from coordinate 8,197 downwards.
CACAAGTAAAGAGATCAAGCTGAGTCTGTTCGCAGATGTTGCATCTGTGGAACTCTTCGCTGATGAGGGATTATCGGTGATGACGGATGTGTTTTTCCCTGATGAAACGATTAGTAATCTTAAAGTAGTTAGTGCTAAAACCAAGTCGCTTAAGAATGTACGTATAGCAAACCTTCAATCCATTCACTAAGCTATATCGCGTCAAATATCCTCTATACATTCCGGTGATGTCTGTTTAAATGCCACTTCCTATTTGGCACTTTGAACAGGCATCACTTGTTTAATGGTTTTTTTAATACCTCAGGAATGCTAACTTGCCTTCACAAAATTGTATAAAATGGCAACTTCAAAGATTACTTATAACGGTGGCTTAAGAACCACTTCTGTTCACTTACAATCGGGTACGGAGATCATTACCGACGCACCGGTAGACAACAAGGGCAAGGGAGAAGCTTTTTCACCAACAGACCTGCTGGCAACTTCTTTAGGCAACTGTATGTTGACCATTATCGGCATTGCTGCCGGAGAACATGGCTTCAACATTGATGGCACCACCTGCGAAATCACCAAGATCATGGCTAAGGAAGGACCAAGAAGGGTGGCGGAAATCGTGGTAGACTTTCAGTTTCCAGCGAATGACTATTCCGATAAAGTGAAAGCCATCATTGAACGCTCCGCCCATACCTGTCCGGTTGCATATAGCATACACCCGGACATTAAGAAAACGGTGACTTTTAACTATTAATCACTTCAGCGACTTCATCCGCGGAGATGTCCCCATGGGAAGCATCCAGGATGCAGTCGCCATTTTTGATCAACAGGATCTGTGGTGATTCATGGTGCACCTGAAAGGTCTCGGCGATATGCGCAGAAACCGGGCGGTAGGCAATCAGGTCCAGGAAATGAAGGGAAACTTCCGAAGGGATCACATCCCAGTCCATCTCAAATCTTCGCTTTGCCATCGCACTAACCGGGCAACGGGTACTGTGTTTAAAAATGAGGCTATAGCCTTCCTTCGCTTTGATATCCTTCACCTGAGCGATATCTGTTAATATGTTCCACTGCATCAATAAACGTGTTTAATTTAAAATGGAAGAGGTTATCCTCTTCTTTTTTTGCCTTCCTTATAGGAGCTGTAGGCTGGGCATATCTTGTTTGAACATGCCTGTAACATAACGGTTGCAAAAAACACGCCAAGCAAGAGTGTAGCAATTTTCTTCATTAGGAGCTGATTAATAATTTATAAACATTTAAACTACAGCGTAGCAGCCATGTGCGCCATTTTGATGGCTGTAATAGCAGCTTCATCGCCTTTATTACCATGTTTACCACCTGCACGGTCGATCGCCTGTTGCTGGTCGTCTGTAGTCAGAACACCAAAGATTACAGGTTTAGCATGTTTTATGCCAACTTGTGTCACGCCATTCGCAACAGCGTCACAGATGAAATCAAAATGGCGGGTTTCACCCTGGATCACACAACCCAGACAGATCACTGCATCAAGTTCAGGGTGTTTGTTTAACAGGATCTCTGCGGCTCCGCTCAGTTCGAAACTTCCTGGAACAGCTACGGAAAGGATATTGTCTTCCTGAGCACCATAAGCAAGAAGCTTTTCCAGTGCACCCTTGTACAGGCTGCCGGTGATTTCGGCATTCCATTCTGCAACAGCAATAGCAAATTTATAAGGACTGGCATCAGGCACAGTAGTGTGGGAAAAGTCTGACAGGTTTTTTAATTGTGTAGCCATGGGATAAAGATAAGTATTGCCTATAAAAAAAGGCTAGCATCTTCATGCTAACCTTCAATATTGTTGATTAAGTACGTTTATTTTACTTGTGCATGAGCACGTGCAATGTAAGAATCGATCATTGCAGCTTCCTCACTTGCAGGATATTCTGTTTTGATTTTAGTGTAAGCATCTTCAGCAGCTTTGAAATCTTTCAATTGCTCCTGTACCAATCCAAGCTTTTTAAGGAACATTGGAGAAGTGAAATTGTTACCGGTTTTGTCAGCGGCTTTCTTGTAGTAAGTAGCAGCTTGTTTGTAATCTTTCAACTCGCTATAAGCATCACCCAATAAACCTAGGGCTAGAGGATCTGCTACCGGGCTACCAGTTTCTGCGTATTTACCCAAAGCTTCAGTTGCTTTTTTGTATTCACCTTTACGTAAATAGATACCACCAAGGTATAAGTTTGCAAGGTTAGCAGATTTGGTGTTTTCGTACTCATCAGCAATCTTTTCAAATCCTGGGTAACCTGAATCACCTTTGATGGCTTTGTTTGCCAGTGAATCTACACCGATATACTGTTCTGCCTTGTACATTTTTGCAGAAGCCTCTTCCGCTCTGTTCTTTAAGTATACATTCTGATACCAGATATAGATTGCAATTAGAACAACTACGGCACCAGCAATGAACAACAAGCTTTTGGAGTTTTCAATAAAAAATGATCCTTTTTTAACTTGAGGATTTATTTCGTTTTGTGTTGTAGACATTTTAGTTTATAAAAAATTAAGGATTGCAAAAATACATTTTTCGATTAAAGTATCAACCCTTTTGCGGTATTTACACAAACTTTAACCATCTGAAACTGAACTATCCACAAAATAGTTTTGAAAAGTATCAAAAACCCAGAGAAAAACCATATTGATAATTTAAGAACGGCAATAAAATCTTATTGGTAACTTTGAACAATCTATGTGGTTAAAAAACATTACCCTCCTGAACTTCAAAAATTATCCGGATGCCGCAGTTAGTTTTTCAAAGACCGTCAATGCGTTTGTAGGCAACAATGGCGCGGGTAAAACCAACCTGCTTGATGCCATACATTACCTCTGTCTTTGCAAGAGCTATTTCAACCCCATAGATACACAGCAAATTAAAACGGGACAGGATCTGTTCATGATCCAGGGCGACTTCGATCTTAAAGAAAAAAACGAGAAGATCAGTTGTGGGGTAAAGCGCAATCAGAAGAAGCAATTTAAGCGCAACAAGAAGGAATACGACAAACTCGCAGACCACATCGGACTTTTCCCTCTGGTGATGATCTCGCCATACGACTCCAGCATTATCATGGAGGGCAGTGAAGAGCGGCGCAGGTTTATGGACAATGTCATCTCACAAACGAATGCGCAGTACCTGGACGAACTGATCAGCTACAACAAGCAATTACAAAGTCGTAATGCCTTTCTAAAACAAGTAGCTTCCACCAGGCGCTTTGATCCATCCCTGCTCGAGATCTATGATGAACAGCTCGCCTTTACAGGGAAGAAGATCTTTGAGAAACGTAAAGAATTCATGCTCGACTTCATCCCTCTGTTCAATCAGCACTACCACTATCTTACCGATGATAAGGAGCAGGTACGTCTGGAGTATGCTTCTCAGCTCAACGAAACACCGTTTGAAGAATTACTGATCCAGTCGCTGGAGAAAGATAAAGTGCTCGAACGTACAACCACGGGCATCCACAAAGACGATCTGCTGTTTACCATTAGTGATATGCCGCTGAAGAAGTTCGGCTCACAGGGCCAGCAGAAGTCCTTCCTCATTGCACTGAAGCTCGCGCAATACAGTTACCTGCAAAAATACAAGGGTTTCAAACCGTTGTTGTTACTGGATGATATTTTCGATAAACTGGATGATAGCCGTATGCAGAAGCTGATGGAAATGGTATCACATCATGACTTCGGGCAGATCTTCATCACCGATACGGGAAAAGAAAGGGTTACAAATATTTTCAACAAGATCAATGTTCCTGTAACTTTGTTCGACGTAGATAACGGACAGATCAACCATGCGTAAGCCCAACGACATTACCCTGAAAGAGGGGATAGACAAAATGCTAAAAGTTTACCGCTTAAAATCTAAGCTGGATGAGACTTCTGTCGTGGCCTTTTGGCCGGAAGTTATGGGGAAAGCGGTTTCCAATCGTACCACTCAGATCTATATTGCCCATAAGAAGCTGTTCGTGCGGATTGAATCCTCAGTGGTGAAGAATGATCTTTTGATGATCAGAACCGGCATCATTCAACGGTTAAATGAACGCGCCGGCTCTGAAGTGATCACAGAAATTGTATTCCTTTAATTTCTGCTGCCGCCACCAAATATCTTTCTGATTACCCAGATAATCAACGCAAGTACGACAACAACCATAATAACGCCGGCCCACATGCCTGCTTTAAATATACCTTCAATGGCCGAGCAGCTTGCTAAGGTTGTAGTGAGGAGCGCTACGAGTGCTAGGGGGAAATATCTTTTCGTCATCATAATGTTTGTTTTTATCTACTAACAACACATGATAAAAATGGTTTCCCCGCTAAAAGGGATTATTTAACCTTTACCAGCTCCACTTCAAAAATCAGGGTGCTGTAAGGCATGATGTTCTGACCAGCGCCACGTTCTCCGTAAGCCAGCTCAGAAGGGATAAAAAACCGGTAGGTAGAGCCTTCATTCATCAGCTGTAAACCTTCGGTCCAGCCCTGAATCACCCCACCTACATTAAGTTCTACCGGATCACGGCCTTCATTGCTGTCGAACTGCTTTCCATTCAACAATCGACCCTTGTAATTCACCAGCACGGTGGCATCTGCCGAAGGCCTGGGCCCATTTCCAGCCTTTACCACAAAGTACTGCAGTCCGCTAGCGGTTGTTTTTACGCCATCTACTTTTTTGTTGTTCTCCAGGAAAGCTCGGCCTTCCTCAATAACTGCGGCGAATTTTGCCTTGCTCTTTGCCATAAATAGGTTATTGATCGCTTCCTGTGCCTGCGTACGGTCAAGCATCAGGTCTTTATCCCCAAAAGCATCTTTAAGGCCTTTCAACAGCAGGTCATAGTTTAGTGTAGTAATGCCGTTCGATTTTAAACCTGTACCCATAGAGCTTCCGAAACTGTAGCTTGCAGAATCCAGGGTGTTCTTCATGCTTAGCGCCGGGGCTGCAGGTTTGGCTGCAACTTTTGTCGCCGGTTTCTTTGCGACGGCTGTTTTTTTAGTTTGGGCAGTGGCGCCAAAGGCTGCAAGGCAGCAGGCCAGTGCGATAGATGTTTTTTTCATTGTAATACTTTTGGTTAGGATAATGATCAAGATACATGTACCCGGCGGTCTCCATCACCACAGTTCTAATACTTGTAACCCTTCAAAAATCCCGGTTAAAAAATAAGCACCCTGTAGAGGTGCTTTATTTTATATTCTATGTGCTTATCGGCGATTAGAAACGCTCGTCAGCTGTAAAAAAGAAGTTACCTTCAATTTCAGCGTTTTCATCAGAATCTGAACCATGAACAGCATTTGCATCAATTGATTTTGCATATTTCTGACGGATAGTACCTGCTTCAGCTTTAGATGGATCAGTAGCACCGATCAATTTTCTAAATTCTTCAACAGCATTATCTTTTTCCAGGATCGCAGCAACGATTGGTCCTGAAGACATGAAACCTACCAGATCATTGTAAAAAGGACGTTCTTTGTGTACTTCATAGAAAGCACCTGCTTTTTCTGGAGTAAGTTTGGTGTATTTCAAAGCAACGATTTTAAATCCTGCAGTAGTGATGTCATTGATAATAGCACCGATATGTCCGTTTGCTACTGCATCAGGCTTAATCATTGTAAATGTTCTGTTTGTACTCATGGGTTTTGTATTTTTTTCCAAAATTACGTTTTAAACAGTAAATATTATAGCTTCAAAATAAATCGACATCAATTCATCTATTTAATTATTAGCTTTGCAGCTTTAAAATATGCTATCTCTTTCAGAATTAACCGATTTATTGGCTACGCCACAAAAGATTGTCATCACTACACATCATAAACCTGATGGTGATGCCATGGGTTCTTCACTTGGTTTGTATGCCTATCTGATTCAGAAAGGTCACCATGTTAAAGTGATCACCCCCACAGATTACCCTTATTTTCTGCACTGGCTGCCCAACAATTCCGATGTCATCATTTACACCGAAAACCAGCAGGATGCCGAGGTTTATGTTGCTGAAGCTGCATTGATCTTCTGCCTCGACTTTAACACCCTGAGCCGTATCAATGAACTTGGCGAACTGATCCGCGCAGCTGATGGGTATAAAGTGATGATTGATCACCACCTGGAGCCGGAAGATTTTGATGATTTTCGTCACTGGAACATCAATGCCTGTGCTGCAGCACAATTGGTGTACGACTTCATCGTTAATGTGCTGAATGATGGTGCATCTATGACCAAAGACATTGCAACCTGCCTCTATACCGGTATCATGACGGATTCAGGATCCTTCCGGTTCCCATCCGCGACCTCAACAGTTTACCGGATTGCTGCAGATCTTATTGATCTGGGTGCAGAACACTGGAGAATTCACCAGCAGGTCTATGATAACGCTACCGAAAGCCGCTTGCGATTTTTAGGCCATTGCTTAACCAACAAGCTGGAGGTTCTAAGGGAGTTTAACACCGCAATTATCACCGTAAACGCAGAAGAGCTGAAACAGTTTAACATCGTTACTGGAGATACCGAAGGCATTGTGAACTATGCACTTTCCGTAAACGGCATTAAGCTGGCAGCATTCATCATTGAACGTACCGACCGGGTGAAACTTTCACTACGTTCCACTGGAGAGTTTCCCGCAAATGAGATCTGCAAGAAGTACTTTAATGGTGGCGGACACCGGAATGCTGCAGGCGGTGCTTCAGACAAGAGCCTGGCAGAAACCGTGCAGATCTTCAAAGGCTTGCTGAAGGACTACGAACAGCAATTATTAGCTTAACTATTTAATAACCGAATATAAAACATGATGGCGTGCCGAACTGCCGCTTATCAACCACAAATCAAATAACAATATTGAAACCATTATAAGCAAACAGCTTACAAATGCAACCGAGATAGGCTTATAATAGCTTCATAACATTTAAAAATCAATTTATACTAATGAAAAAAAGTTTAGTAATTCTTTGTGCAGCCGCTCTTGGATTGGGTGCATGTAACAACTACAAAGATGCGCCAGGAGGTACCAAGTACATCGTCCACAAATCCGAAGGTAAAGAGAAAATCAAAGTAGGTGATATCGTAAAATTGAACTTCATCCGCAAAAGCGAGAAAGATTCAATTATGAGCAGCACCTACGACGTAGAGCAGCCACAAATCTTCCCGGTAGCGGAAAAAATGTATGCCGGTGATATGAACGATATCCTCACCATGTTTGGAGAAGGCGATAGTGCTACTTTCAAATTGAACCTGGATACCATGGCAACCAGATCTGGTCAACCTAAACCTCCGGGCACCAAAGATACTTACATGTTGTTCACCATCAAGGTGGAGAAGGTATTGTCGAAGCCTAAGAACGAACCAGACAGCGTGTTCCTTAAGAAAGCACAAGAGTTCTTCGAAAAAGATTACCAGGCTTCTGTTGCACAACGCAAATCTGCTGAAGAAGGTAAAATCAAAAAGTACATCGCAGACAACAACCTGAAAGTGAAAACCACTGCTTCTGGTTTACAGTATGTGATCACGGCACCTGGTGATGCACAACGTGCACAACCCACAGATACCATGATGATCAACTATACTGGTCGATTTACCAACAAGAAAACAGATGGTAAAGACAATGTTTTTGATACAAGCGTGAAAGCTGATGCAGAAGCTGCCGGTAAACCATCTATGCCAGGCATGGAATATGGTCCACGTCCTTTCCAGTTGGGTAAAGCAATCCCAGGATTTGATGAAGGTTTGAAAATGTTAGGTAAAGGTGGAAAAGCAACTTTCATCATCCCTTCAAGATTAGCTTACGGCGAAGCAGGTATGCAAGGTGGTATCCCTCCATATACACCATTGGTGTTTGATGTGGAAATGGTCGATATCAAAAAGCCGATGTAATACACACCTGTTTCAGGTAATGAACATAAAAAAAGGGCGTCCATTGGATGCCCTTTTTTGTGTGTGCGCCCGGCACGGGCGCAAACTATAGGGTGAAAGTCCCGAACGCGCCTTGATAGTGGGAAGCGTTAACCTAAGGCAAGGGTGTCCTTCGCGAGGAGGAATCTGAAGGAAGCCGGCGGTAAATCTCTGGCCTGACGAACAGGAAGCGAATCAGGCAGTTGGATGTGGGTGAGTTTGCACAACAAAATAAAGCCCAAAACTATCCGAAACATCCCGCTGTATATTCGACAGGTATATGGAGAGAAAGTTTGCGTTCTTACCCGGGGAGATCTGATAAACTGCTGC
>NZ_JCAJXC010000017.1:0-96789 GCF_059278965.1 Pedobacter sp. NEAU-ZC8 | reverse complement strand
GCAGCAGTTTATCAGATCTCCCCGGGTAAGAACGCAAACTTTCTCTCCATATACCTGTCGAATATACAGCGGGATGTTTCGGATAGTTTTGGGCTTTATTTTGTTGTGCAAACTCACCCACATCCAACTGCCTGATTCGCTTCCTGTTCGTCAGGCCAGAGATTTACCGCCGGCTTCCTTCAGATTCCTCCTCGCGAAGGACACCCTTGCCTTAGGTTAACGCTTCCCACTATCAAGGCGCGTTCGGGACTTTCACCCTATAGTTTGCGCCCGTGCCGGGCGCACACACAAAAAAGTGCCGGCAGAATGAACTGCCGGCACTTTATATGTATTGCCTATATCTATCCTAAAAAGATATAGCTATTGGCTATTGATAGTTTTTAGCGTTGATTTTACGTGCATTCTCTGTTAAGTGAATTTTACGTAAACGCATACTGATCGGCGTTACTTCAATGTACTCATCCGCCTGGATGTATTCCATCGCTTCTTCCAGTGAGAACTTAATTGCTGGTGCGATACGAGTGTTATCATCTGTACCCGAAGCACGCATATTGGTTAGGGCTTTACCTTTAACAATATTTACAACTAAGTCGTTATCACGGATGTGCTCACCAACAATCTGACCTTCGTAGATATCAACACCTGGATCAACGAAGAAACGGCCTCTATCCTGAAGTTTGTCAATAGAATAAGCAGTAGTAGTACCTTTATCCATAGAGATCATTACACCACTCAAACGACCAGGGATTGTTCCTTTCCAAGGCTCGTAAGCTTTGAACCGGTGTGCGATGATCGCTTCCCCTGCGGTTGCTGTAAGTACGTTATTTCTCAAACCGATGATACCACGTGCAGGAATATCAAATTCCAAATGCTGAAGATCACCTTTTGGTTCCATGATCAACAACTCACCTTTACGTTGTGTAACCAACTCAATTACTTTACCAGCAACTTCACCCGGTACGTCAACGATCAAAGTCTCGATTGGCTCACATTTTTTACCATCGATTTCTTTGATGATAACCTGTGGCTGACCAACCTGAAGTTCGTATCCTTCACGGCGCATGGTTTCAATAAGTACTGATAAATGCAGAATACCCCTTCCGTATACCAGGTAAGCATCAGGAGATTCGGTTTCAACAACTTTCAAGGCAAGGTTTTTCTCCATCTCTTTGTACAAACGCTCTTTCATACGCTGAGAAGTAACGAATTTACCTTCTTTACCGAAGAAAGGAGAGTTATTGATGGTGAACAACATGTTCATGGTTGGCTCATCAATACTGATTACCGGTAGTTGTTCCGGAGCATCGAAATCTGCAATGGTATCACCAATTTCGAAACCTTCAATACCAACTACGGCACAGATATCACCAGAAGCTACTTCAGTAGCTCTGATTTTACCCAGACCTTCAAAGGTATATAGTTCTTTTACTCTTGACTTCACCATTTTACCATCACGTTTGATCAGGGTAATAGGCTGATTTTCCTTGATGGTACCACGGTGTACACGACCGATTGCGATACGACCTACGAAAGAAGAATAATCAAGAGAAGTAATTTGCATCTGTAATGTTCCTTCATTGGTTGGTGCTGCAGGGATTGAAGCAACAACGGCATCCAATAGCGGGAACAAATCAGTTGTAGGCTGTTTGTAATCTGTACTCATCCATCCTTGTTTAGATGAACCATAGATTACAGGGAAGTCCAACTGATCTTCTGTAGCCTCAAGGTTGAAGAACAATTCAAAGATTTGCTCATATACCTCTTCCGGGCGACAGTTTTCTTTATCTACTTTATTTACGACAACAATAGGTTTTAGGCCTAATGCCAAAGCTTTTTGAGTTACGAAACGAGTTTGTGGCATTGCACCTTCGAAAGCGTCACAAAGCAACAATACACCGTCAGCCATCTTTAATACCCTTTCAACCTCACCACCAAAATCGGCGTGACCAGGGGTATCGATAATGTTGATTTTATAATCTTTGTACCTTACTGAAACGTTTTTAGAAACGATGGTAATCCCTCGTTCACGCTCCAGATCATTGTTATCCAGAATTAAATCACCTGTTTGCTCGTTGTCACGAAAAATGGAACAAGTGTGTAAAATTTTATCAACCAAGGTGGTTTTCCCGTGATCGACGTGTGCTATAATAGCTATGTTTCTAATTTTTTGCATAAAATGCGCCTGTATTTTGGCGCAAAGATAAGGTTTTTAATCGTAAAAACCGCCTATGAAAGAGGCTAATATCTTGATACTAAAAGACTGCCGTTCTTGGGAAGGCCCAACAAAGGAAGGCAGGTAGTGCCTTTGCCCAGCATGGCACTTCATGGCGGCCACCAACCATCTCATAATAGAATACCTCATCCGGACGGCTATATCCTTTATCCATCAGTTCTTTGATGATGTCGATCGTGTCGTCGATGGAGTCTATGATAAAGTTTTGGTTACGGTCTTCCGTTTCATCTTCCGTACCGGTCATCAGCCAAACTTTGAGCTCCGGCTTATGGCTTGTTTCCCTGATCACCTGGTGCATGATCCTGTCTTCGGGAACATAGCCATCGCTCAGGTCCCTGGTCCGCCACCAAAAAGAGGCTGAAAAAGCACCAACGACGTCGAAGATCTGACTGTGGTGCCAGGCAATATCGAATGCACTGAGCCCACCCAGGGAAAATCCGGCAAAGCCTACTTTAGCTTTGTTCTTCAGGTTCAACTTCTTTTCCAATTGCGGAAGCAGCTCCGTAATGATGAAACGGCTGTAAAGATCGGCCTTCGAACCTCGGTTCTGGAAGTCCGGGCGCCCGGCTACGCCGTATTCATTCATCCGGTCGTCGGAACACTTGATTGCGACCAGCACCAGGGGATCGATCCGCTGGGTCGCATATAGATCTTCCAGCGTCTCCTTGAGCTGAAGTCCTTCGGCATCCTGGCCATCATTTAGCAGCAGCAGGTTCATTGGAATATTTCCGGAAATACCCGCAGGCATATAAACAACATACTCCACCGGCCGTTTCAGCGGTGTAGATTTAAGTGTATGCGTACTGATTTGCAATCCCCGGATCATCATGATTAACCTATTTACAACCCGCTTAAGCAAAATGTTTTCCACAATCTGGAATTAACGAATAAAAACAAGGCGCGATGTATAATAAATTTTGCAATACGACCGCTTTTCCGCAACAAAAGAATCGTATTCTTGTTACAGAGAAGTTCTTCGTATCTTATTATCTAAATTACCTCTATGCAGGAAGAATACATCAAATGGTACAGTCCAAACCTGAGTATGGACATCGACATGCTAACCTTCGGCCATGGCGGTTTTCCGGTCCTTTTATTTCCAACCAGCCAGGGCCGTTATTACGAGAACAAAGACTTTAAACTTATTGATTCCATTCAGCATTTCATCAACGCAGGTAAAGTGAAGGTCTACTGTCCCGACGGGATAGACAGCTTAAGTTTTTATAACAAAGGTGTACACCCATCGGAAAGGATCCGCAACCACATCTGGTACGACAAGATGTTGCTGGAGGAGGTGGTTTCGCGGGCGCAAAATGATACCGGGCATCACAAGGTAATCACTGCAGGTTGCAGCTTCGGCGGTTACCATGCCGCAAATTTTGCTTTCCGTTACCCATGGTTGGTTTCGCATATGTTTAGCATGAGCGGTGCTTTCGATATTCGCGGGCAGTTTGATGGGTTTTACAATGAGGATGTTTACTTCCACAATCCGGTGGATTACCTGCCGGCAGCGAACAACCCCGAGCTTTGGAACATGAGGATCGTGCTTGGCACATCAGACCGCGACATCTGCAGGCCCTATAATGAACAATTATCAGAAATCTTAAATAAGAAGGGGATCTCCCACTGGCTGGATATCCGGCCCAACGCCGACCATGACTGGCCGATATGGCGGGAGATGTTTCCTGATTACCTATCTAAACTATAAAAAAACTAAAAAGCATCAACGATGAAAAAAATTGGAATTTTATTCGGACAAGAAAGATCTTTCCCTGAAGCCTTTGTAAATCGTGTAAACGAGTTGGCAGCGGGAGAATTTGTTGCGGAATATGTAAACATTGACAAAATTTTCCAGGCTGAACCACTGGATTACGCTGTTATATTGGACCGTATTTCTCAGGGCGTACCTTTTTACCGCGCTGCGATGAAGAATGCGGCCAGCACGGGTACTGCGGTGATCAACAACCCGTTTTGGTGGAGCGCAGACGAGAAGTTCTTTAACAACGCTTTAGCCGTGAAGCTCGGTATTCCGGTACCGAAGACAGCGCTGATTCCTTCACGTGAATTGCCCGCAGACACGACAGACGAATCTTTCAGTAACCTGGCCTACCCATTGGATTGGGATGCCATATTTGAATATACCGGATTCCCGGCATACATGAAGCCTTTTGACGGCGGTGGCTGGAAGGACGTTTACAAGATCAACGACAAAGAAGATTTCTTCGAAAAGCATAAAGAAACCAAACAGCTGGTGATGATGCTTCAGGAAGAAATCAAATTTGAAGAGTATTATCGCTGCTATTGCATTGGGGGCAAGTATGTGCGCATTATGCAATATGAGCCGAATAATCCTTTCCACCTGCGTTATGCTGTTGACAAGGCACCGTCCAGCGAAGAACTGCTGCAAACGATGCACGATTACGTGATTAAGCTGAACCAGCACCTGGGTTACGATTTCAATACCGTAGAGTTTGCCGTTCGTGATGGCATTCCATACGCGATAGACTTCTGTAATCCGGCACCAGATGCGGAAATTACCAGCGTTGGTGAGGAGAACTTCAATTGGGTGATTGAACATGCAGCATTATATGCGATTGAACGCGCCCGCGCGCACAAGCCAAACCAGGATAATCTGACCTGGGGAGAATATGTTAAAGGATCGGTGAAGGCTGGATCAAAGATCAAACTTGAGGCAGCAGAAGATATTCCGGTTACCGAAGAACTTGCAGCACCGGTAGAACTGGAGCCACAAAAGAAAACGACAAAAGCAAAGAGCACGACCGCTAAAAGTTCCAAGGCCAAGCCTGCGGCGAAAGCTGACGATGCCAGTCAGGCGGCCCCTGCAGCGGAAAAGAAATCTACCGCATCGAAGGCTTCGACAAAACCTGCTGCAGCAGAAAAGCCAAAAGCTGAAAAAGCAGCCAAACCTGCAAAGACGGCAGCTAAAACAGCAGCACCAAAAGCCAAGAAGGAAAGCAGTACAAAAAAATAGTATCCACTTAAGCGGATTGTCATGAAAAACGAGTTTACACTTGGCATTGAAGAAGAGTACATGGTTGTTGATCCGGTGACCCGGGAACTCACTTCGCATGACCAGAAGATTGTTGATGCGGCACAAAAGATCCACAAGGACCAGGTGAAAGCAGAGATGCACCAGGCCGTTGTGGAAGTTGGAACGGGCATATGCACGGATACTACCCAGGCCAGAAAAGAAATCTCCCAGCTGCGATACACGGTATCGCAGCTGGCTGGAGAACAAGGCCTGCGGATCGGTGCTTCCGGCACCCACCCTTTTTCGCATTGGGAAAAACAATTGATTACCGAACATCCGCGGTATAGTGAGATCGTAAATGAACTTCAGGAAGCGGCAAGATCCAACCTGATCTTTGGATTGCATGTACACGTTGGCTTCCAATCCAGGGAGCTGGCGGTACACATCGCCAACCAGGTGCGGTACTTCCTGCCGCATGTATTTGCACTATCCACCAACTCACCATTTTGGGAATCCAGGAACACGGGTTACAAGTCTTTCCGTACCAAGATCTTCGATAAATTTCCCAGAACCGGCATTCCTGACATCTTTAACAGCATCGAAGATTATGATAATTATGTCAAATTGCTGATCAAAACCAACTGCATTGATAATGCAAAAAAGATCTGGTGGGACATCCGCGTGCATCCATTCTTCCAAACCATCGAATTCAGGATATGTGATTGCCCGATGTTAATTGACGAGACAATGGCGCTTACAGCCCTTTTTCAGTCCCTTTGTGCTAAGCTGTACCAACTTCGGTTAAGAAATATGTCGTTCATCAACTATTCTCGTGCACTGATCAATGAGAATAAGTGGCGTGCGGCACGTTACGGGATTGACGGAAATCTGATTGATTTTGGCAAGGAAATGGAGGTGAACTGCCGAAACCTGATTTTAGAGCTACTTGATTTTGTGGATGATGTTGTTGATGACCTGGGTTGCCGGGAAGATATCAACTATGTTCACAAAATGCTGGTAAACGGAACAGGCGCAGACCGGCAGTTGGCCGTTTATGAACAAACGGGCAAATTGGAGTCGGTTGTAGATTTTATAACCAACCAAACGCTAATAGGAGCGCGACAGTAAAAAATGGATAGTATTAAGAAGATAAAGGTTGCTGTGATCGACATGAATAATGGCGCAGCGAACCAGGGTATGCGGGGGATTATAGAAATTTTAGGTAAGTACGAACAGGATCATGATGTTGCGTTTTCACTTGAAATTTTTGACTTAAGGCAGAAAGGTGAACTACCAGGCCTGGATCACAACCTTTATATCTCTACCGGCGGGCCGGGCAGCCCTTATGATGGCGAGGGTGAAGATTGGGAGAACCGGTTTTTTGAGCTGCTCGAGAAGATCCATGAACATAATTTAAGTGGCGAACAGGAGAAGAAATACGTATTTCTGATCTGCCATTCCTTCCAGCTGGCATGCAGAAAATTCGGGCTGGGTAATGTGACCGAACGTAAGTCCAACGCCTTTGGGATATTCCCAATAAACTTAACGGAAGAAGGTGAACAAGAACCCTTCTTTAAAGGCCTCAGCAATCCTTTCTATTCTGTAGACAGCAGAGATTGGCAGGTTATAGAACCTGACGAAGCTGCATTTGCCGCATTTGGCGCCAAGATCCTGGCCCTGGAAAAAGAAAGACCTAATGTAGATCTGGAACGTTGCATTATGGCCATCCGTTTTTCGGATGAGATCATAGGTACGCAGTTCCATCCGGAAGCAGATCCGACCGGGATGCGTATGCATCTGCTTCGTGAGGATAAAAAGAAGTCCATTATAGAAAATCACGGCGAAGAGAAATACTATGACATGCTTGACAGTCTTGAACATCCGGAAAGGATCTCTCTTACACAAAGCGTGATTTTGCCGAACTTCATCACCAAAGCAATTTCGAACACCTTACAAGAAGTTTAATTATGATCAGGTCATACCGGGAAAGTTTCAATGCAAACTTTACAGCAGCGAAATATGAGGCATTTCTGAACAAAGCAGATGAGGGCTTCCCGACCATTGAATTCAGACTTGCCGAGACGCCCGTATTTATTCCCGATGACCTTAAATCAGAACTGATCAAAGCCGGAGAAGAGATCGTCAACTTCATCAAACTTCCGGGGTTTAAAGCTTTGACGAAGAAGGCTATTCCATTTGAATGGGAGGTACCTTTTGAAAATAGTCACCCGCATTTCCTCACGCTTGATTTTGGCATTGTCAAAGATGCAGAAGGCAAGTTAGTGCCGAAGTTGATCGAGCTGCAAGGCTTTCCATCGTTGTATGGCTTCCAGATGCATCTTGCAGATTTGTATAAGACGGTCTTTGACCTAGACCCTAGCCTTACGCCGTACTTCAATGGCCTAACCAGGGAAAGCTATATTGAGCTGCTTAGAAGGGTAATTGTTGGTAACCATCCACCACATCAGGTTGTACTCATGGACCTTGATGTAAATAAGCAGAAGACTGCAATAGATTTTTACATTACCGCAAAACACCTGGGCATCAAGGTTATTGGACTGGAAGACATCTTTAAAGAAGCCGATCACATTTGCTACCGCGAAAACGGCGTAAACGTGCGGATCAAACGAATTTATAACCGACTGATCTTCGATGAGATTAAAGACGATTTCAGCTTATTTAAGGAATGTTTCGACCCGCGGGAGATCATTGATGTCGAGTGGATGACACATCCAAACTGGTTTTACCGGATCAGTAAGTACACGATGCCATTTTTGGAAAGCAAGTATGTACCGGAGAGTTTCTTCCTGCATGAAGTGAAAACATTGCCGCCGGATTTGGAGAACTACGTTTTAAAACCCTTGTTTTCGTTCGCCGGGATGGGGGTGATTATCGATGTGAATAAAGAAGATATTTTGAAGATCGAAGATCCGGAAAACTGGATCCTACAGGAGAAAGTACAGTACGAACCTGCACTACAGGCTCCTGATGGTGGTGTTAAGGCAGAACTGCGCTTGATGTACATCTGGCCGGATGGCGAAGAGCCCATATTGGCCATTAATCTGGCGCGATTAAGTCGGGGTAAAATGATTGGGGTACGTTACAATAAAGATTTTGATTGGGTAGGCGGTACTGTAGGGTTGATGCGCCCATAATTTGACATTCGATCGACCAGCAAAATCACTGATAAGGTTAAATTTGAATATGGATTTACAAGCTGTATTAGTAGCCATTTTGTTTGCGGCGGCCCTGTTCTACATCGGCCGGATCATTTACCGCTCCATTAAACCATCAAAAGATGGTGGTTGTGCTACCGGTTGCAACAAATGCAATGTAGATTTCAGCAATATCGATCCTAAAACGAAATAGATTTAAACTATATGCTTGAAAAGTTTAAATCCTACCTTCAACAACGGATCGCACTAACAGATGCGCAATTCGATGTCATTGCAAAAGACCTTAAAATAAAGACCTTCCTGAAGAACGAACTGATCTTGTCTCAGGGTGAAACCAGCACCAGAACGTATTTTGTACTCGAAGGTTTGTTACGTAGTTATTCTATTGACAGTAAGGGGAAGGCACACATCATTCAGTTCGCGCCGGAATCCTGGTGGATATCCGATCGTAATGGCCTGCTTAACAACGAGGCTTCTGATTTCAATATGGATGCCATAGAGCCTACCACTGCATTGATCATTCCAAAAGATTTTTTTTGTACCGCCGCGGTAAATGCACCCGAGTTTACCTTGTTAAATTCAACAATGCTGAATAATGCCATTCGTTTTATGCAGCGGCGCATAAACCTGCTGCTGGCTGCAACTGCAGAAGAACGTTACCTGGATTTCATTAAGTTGTATCCCAATCTGACGCTGCGGGTGCCACAATGGATGATCGCTTCATATCTGGGCATTACACCGGAATCACTGAGCCGGGTGCGTAAAGATCTTGTGCACAAGCCTTTAAAATTCTGATTTCTTAACATACATCAACGGTCACAAACACAGTTCTGCTTAACTTTGTTGTATCAAAATAACAAATCTAAATCAGACTATCATGGCAACAACTAAATGGATATTAGATCCAACACATAGTGAATTACAGTTTAAGGTTAAACACCTAATGATCACCACGGTGACCGGCAGCTTCAGGAATTTCACTGCTGAACTGGAAAGCGAAGCAGATGATCATTTTGAAAATGCTAAGGCGAGGTTTAGTGCTGAAGTGAGTTCGGTGGATACTGGTAATGCAGACCGTGACAACCACCTGGTGACAGGCGATTTCTTTGAAGTTGAAACTCACCCTACCATGAGCTTTGAATCTACATCCATCACCCGCGATGGCGATGACTATAAAGTATCTGGCGATATTACCATTAAAGGGGTAACCAAACCGATCGTTCTTGATGTGGAGTTTGGCGGTATCGCTGTTGACCCTTGGGGAAATACTAAAGCAGGCTTTACTTTAAGCGGTAAATTGAAAAGAGGCGACTTTGGCCTTACCTATAATGCTACCCTTGAAACTGGCGGTGTAATGCTGGGTGACGAGGTAAAGATCTTAGGTGAGCTACAATTTGTGAAACAAGCATAAGAAAATATATCAGCCATTCTGTGGCGATGACGAACCTAGGTTCGTGAGACATGCTAAAAAGCCGGGTGAATCCCGGCTTTTGCTTTATTTGTTCTTGATGCCTTCCTGGTTGCTTTGTTTCACGCCATCAGCACCGCCATTTGCCGAACGGTTCTTACTTACGCTATCCCGTAAAGTGGTATTGATGTTGCTTTGGCTTAAGCCTGTGGTGTCTGCAGCACCTGAATCAGAACCAGAAGAAGTCTGCCCGCTGGCGGAATTCATTGCTGGAACTTGTGTGGTATCCAGTCTTACCGAATCTGCAACAGATTCATCGCCTTTATCTCCGAAAGAACAAGCACTCATGGACAGCACTAAAAAGGAAAACGCTAAAACCGGTTTGAATAAACTTTTCATAATTAGGATTTTCTTTTATTAACCTGCAGCTTCCCGGAATTGTTTTCTGAATTTACCCCGGCGTTTTTGAGTTTCGAGAAATACCAGCCGACTTCTTTGGATGCAAAGATGGTGGCGGCAGGGCAATTAGCTTTCGGTTTGACTAATGCTTTTCATCCGTTTAACTATGCTTTTCAATCAAACAAACCGCATAGGCGACAACACCTTCTTCCCTGCCGATGAAGCCCATGGTTTCGTTTGTAGTGGCTTTAATGGAGATATCATCGATAGAAATACCGATTGCTGTTGCAATATTCTGCTGCATTTGTGGAATGTGAGGATTGATTTTTGGTGCTTCCAAGCACAACATCGCATCAATGTTGCCAACGTCAAAACCTTTTTCCTTTATCAGCTTAACGGTTTCCTGAAGCAGGATCATGCTGCTGATACCTTTCCATCTCGGATCAGTGTTCTTGAAGTGAAAGCCGATATCGCGCAGGTTTGCCGCCCCAAGCAGGGCATCGCAGATCGCATGGAGCAACACATCCGCATCTGAGTGCCCGAATGCGCCTTTATGGTGCTGAAGATCTACGCCGCCGACGATAAAAGGGTGATTGTCCTTTAACTGGTGGACATCAAAACCGAAACCTACCTTGATTTTCATGATTATATATTTTGCTATGGCCCGATCAGCCCTTCACGATAATGTTCTATTTGGCCGAAATTAAACATTAAGCCAATCTTTAGCGTATTTGCCATCGGACTTTTTTCCATGTTGACCGGCAGATAGGCAACATCAAAGTTTATCTTCTGGTATTTAACTCCTGCCCCGAGACTCAGGAAACTGCGATTTCCTTTGGCCGGATGTCCATATACATAGCCGGCACGAATTGAGAAAGCTTGTTTGAAAGTGTATTCGACACCGAAGGAACAGCTAATTTCAGCAATTTCTTCCTTAATGGAGCCGTCGCTAAAGGATCTCCAGATGCTGGATGGAAAGCCAGTGACCTTTTCATTATTGCCCGATGTATTTACCCTAACCGGGACCAGCAACTTGTTGAAGTCTGCAGCGAGGGTTAAACGGCTTAGATCATCAATGGCGAGCGCCGCGGAGCTGCCGAGCTTGAGGTTGGCAGGTAGGTAATGATATGCCCCGCCGGGATTGCCAAGACTACCCGGGCCAATGTTAGAAAGATTTGCGCCCCCGGCAAATGTTGCATTATAACCGAAGAGCCTGCCTGGCCTGACCAGGTACGCAGATACATCGACGGCTAGTGCAGCACTTGCAGAACGAAGCGCAGTGCCCTGCTCGTTTAAGGCGAGCCGTGATTGAGCATACCGGGTTGTTATGGCCAGCGAAAAGTCTGGGCCGAGCTTTCGTGCATAACTGATGTCAAAGGCATATTCCACTGGATGGACAATACCGAGCAACAGCGAATTTTCGTCCCGGAAGGTGCTTTCACCAAGGGCGAAATAGCGCATTGATATTCCAATCGCCTGCTGACCGGAGTTCAGATAAGCGCTGAAATAACTTAAACTCATGTCTTTGACGACACCCTGCAGCCATGGATTGTAAGAAAGGCCTAAGCCGGCTTTAGAAGGTAAAAAGACGATTGCTGATGGATTGATACTCAAATTATTTACATCTGGATCACGGGCTACACCTGCTTCGCCCATCGCCGCTGCCCGGGCATCCGGTGTGATGCTCAGAAAGGGGTAGCTTGTAGATATGGCAGTATAATTGCTATGGGATTGACTGTCAGAATTTAGATTTTGCGCGGCAACCATTGAAAATCCGGCAAAAACAAGGCCTATCGCGAGCAGAAATTTTGTTGAAGCGCTCCAATTCATCTGTAAAATGTAATTATTAATCTACTTTTACAATTTACAAGAGATCCGTTTACATCAAAAGCAAGTTTCGATATTATTAATTAAATTTTGAACATTTATATATTTTGGTGCGTAACTTAATTTTTTAGTAATTTTAACACTCAAGTTTATCGCTTTGCGTCTATGAAAAAAACATACCTATATTCATTATTTGCATTACTAATTATTGGATTATATTCCTGTAAATCCAAGACCGTCAGCAAGTCGGACAAAACAGGATGGAATTATAATGAAAAAGAATTCGGAGGCTTTCAGGTTCCAGCTAACTATGACCGGGGTGCACCAGGACCCGGACTTGTAGCCATTGAAGGTGGTGTTTTTGTAATGGGTGGAAGTGCACAGGACGTTCCTGGTCAGGAACTTGGCAATTATAACCACAAGCGCGAGATTACAGTATCTTCTTTTTACATGGATGAAACGGAAGTTTCAAACACCAACTGGCTGGAGTACCTGGACTGGATCAGACAGTCTTATCCTGATGATTACGAATATTATTACAATGAACTTCCAGATACCTTGGTGTGGCGCAGACCGTTATCTTACAACGAGCCATACGTAGACAATTACCTGAGACACCCTGCCTACGGAGACTATCCGGTAGTTGGCGTGACCTGGGAGCAGGCACAACGTTACTGCACCTGGAGAACATCAAGGGTTAACGAATTGCTTTTACGTTCTCAGGGTTACATGACCTCTTTCGAAGATTTATATGGCACCGGCAAGGGCCGCAAGAAGGATCAGGTTCAGGCGGCACCAAGACCAGAGGGTCCTTTCAATACAGATGTATACTTGAATGGACAATATGATGATCGCGGTAAAAACGCGATGAAAGATCTTGGGACTGCAGCGACGAACCCAACGGGTAAAAAAGGCGATACGCCGACCAGAAACGTAAGGTTGGAAGATGGTATTCTGAAGCAACCTTACCGCTTGCCTACAGAGGCAGAGTGGGAATATGCTGCATTGGGCCTTATCGGAAATACACAGTATGAAAACATTGCATCCAACAAGATTTATCCATGGGATGGATTAGGCTTGAGCTCTGCTAAAAAGAGCACCCGGGGTATGATCCTTGCCAACTTTAAACGTTCTAAAGGTGACTACATGGGTGTTGGCGGCTCATTGAACGATAAAGGAAGTTTAACCGTAGCGGTAAGATCTTACTTGCCGAACGATTTCGGTTTGTATAACATGGCTGGTAACGTGAACGAATGGGTTGCCGATGTATTCCGTCCGACTACATTTGAAGCTGCTGAGGCTTTTAACCCATATAGGGGTAATTACTTCCAGGATAAAAAGCTATTAGAGCCAGGATCGGCTAAGATCGCTGTAGATAAATACAACAATCCTATTCTGGTTCCGGCAACCAGTGGTAAAAAACAAACCTGGGCAGAAAAGCAAGCAGCATTGGCTGCAACTACAGCAACAGATTCTCTGGGTAATACGACCGTGGCAAGCAGTTATGTTGCCGATCAAAGAGGTCACCGTGACAGACAGAATGAGCTTTACGGCGAAATTACGCTGGTAAATGATAAATCAAGGGTTTATAAAGGAGGATCATGGGATGATCAGGCATTATGGTTAAACCCTGCTACAAGGCGTTTCCTTCAACAGGATGAGGCAACAGCAGATATCGGTTTCCGTTGTGCAATGACGATGTTAGGTGCTTCGGAAATTAGTCCAAGAAGCAGTAATAGCTTCAAAACTAAAGCGCCAAGAAAATTCAATCCTAAAAAGATTTAGCACTTGTCATGAGCATAAACAAGAAAAGGAGCCATTTGGCTCCTTTTCTTGTTTATGCTCATGAAGGATTTCGTGGCCCTTATTGGAACTGTAGCAATACTGTATTCTTTTCGATCTTGTCGCCTTGTGCAACATGTATTTTCTTTACCACGCCATCGGTTGTAGACTTTAGAATATTCTCCATTTTCATGGCTTCAAGAACAAGCAGGTTATCTCCTTTCTTCACTTCGGTACCTTCGGATACCATGATCTTTAACACAAGCCCAGGCATCGGCGCCTTTATTTCCCGGATCTTGGTCCCTGCCGCAGCATCCATACCCAGCTGCTTCAGCAATAGATCAAACTGATCTTCTACCTGTACAGTATACAAAGTTCCGTTAACTTTGATCATTGCGGTCTTTTCCAGGGTTTTGAGCTCGACTACTTCAACGTTGTAAGATTTGTTCTGGTAGATCACACTGGAGGTGTTTGGATGGGTGAGTGCTTGCACATCCAGATCTACTGGAGAGCCGTCGACCTCGAAGTGTGTATCTGTTTTATCGACCTCAAAAAGCAGCTGATCATTTACTTTAACTTTATACATATGGATGCAGGTTAACGATTAATATAGTTTAGCTCGAAGCAAGCGGCCAGCGCGGCTGTTTCCGTGCGCAGGCGAGTAGTTCCAAGTGTCACTGGCATAAAGCCCTGCCCTAGCGCAGAACTGATCTCCTGTGGGCTGAAATCACCTTCAGGTCCAATCAGCATCAGGTAATTGCCATGTGGTTGAACAAGATCTTTGATAAAGCTTCTTTCGGCATCATCGATACAGTGGGCTATTAACTTTGAAGCGGTCGTTTGTTGTTGCAGAAGCTGCGCAAAAGTTATCGCCGGATGGAGTACCGGATGATAGGCCTGTAAGGATTGTTTTACCGCGGAGGTAATTACCTTTTGCAGACGATCCTCCTTCACGACCTTACGTTCAGAACGGTCGCAGATGATCGGTGTGATCTCATCAATGCCGATCTCGGTTGCTTTTTCTAAGAACCATTCCACCCTGTCGATATTTTTGGTCGGTGCAATTGCGATATGTAAATGATGGTTCCGTTTCTGGTATGCCTTTGTGGTTTTAGTGATCAGCAGTTCGACATGTTTCTTGGACGCTGAGTCAATCTGGGCTTCATAGAGCCCCCCTCTCCCATCAACAAGATACACCTTATCCCCCGCAGCAAGGCGCAGCACCCTACTGCAGTGTTTACTTTCTTCTTCGTTTAAGGTGTAATGATCCTGATCCTGAAGATCCGGTGTATAGAAAACATGCATAGCCTGGCTTTAGTGCAAATCTACAGCGTCTTCCTTGTTGATGACTAGCTCAAGCTTAATGGTTTCTACATTCTGTTCCGTTTTCTTCAGGATCGTAAACAAGTAACCATAACACTCTTCGCTTTCACCTACTTCCGGGAAACGGCCGAAAGTATGGGAGATCAAGCCACCGATGGTGTCATAATCTTCATCCTCTGGCAGGTCATGTGGAAGATATTCGTTTACATCGTAAACGGTAGCATATGCGTTTATGATAAATTCAGTGTCTGAGATTTTCTCGACTGTAGGTTTTTCTTCATCGTACTCATCCTGGATCTCCCCAACAATTTCTTCTACGATGTCTTCCAGGGTAACCATACCTGCGGTACCACCAAACTCATCGATCACAATAGCGATCTGAATACGCTTTTGCTGAAGCTCGCTTAATAGATCATTGATCTTTTTGGTTTCAGGTACAAAATAAGGCTTTCTGATGATGTCACTAAGTTTCCACTCCTTATGGGAGGCAAGTAGCGGCAATACATCTTTAGCGTGGATAATACCGACGATCTTGTCGATGATGTCGTCGTATACCGGGAAACGGGAGTAGCCCTCAGAAATGATCATATTGATCACTTCCTCTTTCGTCGTGTTTAATTCAATGCCAGAGATTTTGGTTCTGGGTACCATGATGTTCTTAACAACACGCTCGTTAAAATCGAACACATTTTTAATCAGCTCATGCTCATTGGTATCCAAAGCGCCGCTTTCGCGACCTTGATCAAGCAGGTAGTAGAGTTCTTCCGTACTGTGAATGGTTTCGTGGGTACCAACATTATTGATCCCGAAAACTTTAAGGATGATGTTTGCAAATCCGTTCAGAAGCCAGATAAAAGGTCTGAACACGATATAAAATACCTGTAACGGAAAAGCAATAAACAAGGTGGTTTGTACCGGGCGCTGAATGGCCAGGGACTTAGGCGCCAGTTCACCGAAAACAATGTGCATTACCGTGATTACGGAAAAGGCGATGATTGGTGATGCGGTTTTAGAGAATGAATCTACGAATTCCGGCGCAGCGCCGAATGATGCAAGCAGGTTGTGTAGAATATGCTCCATAACGGATTCCCCGACCCAACCCAAGCCTAGGGAAGCTAAAGTAATACCTAGCTGGGTTGCAGCTAGGTATCCGTCTAAATGTAAGGTAATGTGTTTAGCGATGTTCGCTACCCGACTACCCGATTTAGCTTGTATTTCTATTTGCGACGCTCTGACTTTAACGATTGCAAACTCTGCTGCAACGAAAAAGCCGTTAAGGACGACCAAGAAAAACGTTAAAAATATCTGAAATCCCATTTAAGAATTATTTCTATAGGTTGTATTGTACAGTTCCAGACTTTCTTTGATAACTTTAAATGCGTACTCTCTGCCAAGCAATTGCTCGATGGCAACATCTTTTCCTTCCAGTGCTTTATAATCCTGGAAAAATCTTACAATTTCCTTCATGGTATGTGGTGGCAACTCATCGATGTCGTTGATGTAGTTTACTGACATGTCATTCTTTGCCACGGCTATAATCTTGTCGTCCTGCTCGCCATTATCAACCATGTGCATTACACCGATTACTTTAGCTTCAACAATAGACAAAGGATAAACATCCACAGAACATAAAACAAGGATGTCAAGAGGGTCATTATCATCACAGAAGGTCTGTGGAATAAACCCGTAGTTTGCAGGATACATTACCGAGGAAAATAATACCCGGTCAAGCTTAATCAGATTAGAATCTTTATCGATTTCGTATTTCGCTTTTGATCCTTTTGGAATTTCAATAATTGCGTTAACACATTCAGGCAGCTTCTCGCCTGGTGATACCTGATGCCACGGATGGTGATCGTCTTTATTCATTTTTTAATTTAGAAAGTTTTTTAATCTTCATTGTTTGACACAGACCTTTTCCTCAAAAACGCGATGATAACAGGTAATGTGGTAATAACGATGAAGCCTAAGATAATATATAGTAAGTATTGATTTATTTCCTTCTCAAATTTCTTGCCTAAAAAATAGCCGAGCAAAGTTAAGGAAGCAATCCAAAATACCGCACCTACTACGTTATACAACGCAAATTTACGGAAATCTAATTTTACTACACCTGCAATAATGGGTGCAAAAGTCCTTACAATAGGGACAAACCTACCCATTATGAGTGCAAAAGCCCCTTGTTTGTTATAGTAGGCTTCTGCAGCTTTAAGGAATCTTTTCTTGAAGAAGAAGGAGTCTTTACGCTGGTAGAGCACTGGTCCGGTCTTACGTCCAAACCAATAACCCGTAAAATTACCTGATATGGCAGCTGCCATAAGGCCGGCAATAAGTACATAGATGTTGACGTCGAGTTTACCGGTTGCTACAAACATACCAGCGAGGAATAATAGATAATCCCCTGGAAGGAAGAACCCAAAGAAGAGTCCGGTCTCTGCGAAGATCACGAACACTACTACATAAAAACCACCTTCTCTAAGTAATTTTTCAGGGTCGATGAGGTGCTGTAGATAGTTCCAAAAATCTTGCATAGTTCTATTCTTCGTAAAACTACAAATAATAATCTGTAGAACTGTTTAGATCAGGTTTAAAATTAAAGAAGGGTAAACCCCCAGAAAAACCGTGATCAAGAGTGAAAACACCAATACAACCTTGTACTGTAGCGGAATGCTTAACTGCAGTTCAGCACCTTCCTTGAAGTACATGGCTGCAATTACACGGAAGTAATAGTAAAAGCCTACCAAGGCATTCAGGATAGCAAAAGCAACCAAATATATCTGGTAACGGTCCATCACATTCAGGAACATGACGTATTTGCCTATAAATCCGGCGGTAAGCGGGATACCCGCAAGGGACAACATCGCCACGGTGACGGTCAATGCCAGAAATGGGTTCTTTCTGCCAAGGCCATTGAAGCTCTCGAAGGTATCTGCACCGGTCTTCTGTTTGACCAGGATCATCGCAGAAAAGGCAATTATATTCGCAAAAGTATAAGCTGCAGCATAGAATAAGACATCATTGGCACTTCTGGAGCTTAAGGTAACCAGAGAAAACAATAGGTACCCTGCATGGGATATACTGGAGTAGGCCAGCATGCGTTTGAAGCTTTTCTGGAAAAGCGCCGTCACATTCCCCACGAACAAAGTCAGGCAAACAATGGCCATCAATGGTGGCAACCAGAAATCGTGCAGGGGAGCGAACGTTCCCGAGAATATTCTTAAAAATGCCGCGAAGCCAGCGGTTTTAACTACGGTAGACATAAATGCCATGATCAGTGTTGGTGAGCCCTCATAAACATCGGGAACCCAGAAGTGAAAAGGCACAGCTCCAACCTTGAAGCTCAGCCCGATGAGCATTAGTATCAACCCGGGGTAGAACAAAGGCGAGACCGTCTTATAGTTGCTGATGAGGTACTCATTGATTACATCCAGATCAAAAGAACCGGTAGCGCCATAGATCAGGGCAATACCGAACAGCAGGAAACCTGTAGAAAAGGCACCCATTAGAAAATACTTCAGGGATGCTTCATTAGAGGCGAAGTTCGTTTTCCGGATCCCTGCAAGGATGTAAAGGGCAACAGACATGATTTCGATACCAATGAACAACATGGACATATTTTTATAGGAGACCATGATGATCATGCCCGCAAGCGAGAACAGCATCAACGTGAAATATTCAGCGATATTCTCGCTGTGCTCGGCAAAATAGTTCTGCGTAAGGAGAAATACCAATATTGACCCGGAGATACACAAGCCGGAAAATGCCAGACCGAAATTGTCCATTTGCATCATGTTATAGTACACGTGATTACTATCCCATGAAGCAACTACAAAACCCAGGGCGGTAAACAGACCAAGTAAGGTTAGGGGTAATAAGGCCTTCTTAGCCTTGAATAACCCGGCATAAAGTACGACTAACGCTGTTACTGTAATTGTTATAATGATATTCATGCTCTATTTTACCGAAATTAATTTTTGATTCACCTGCTCCAATAACTGCTGTACCGCTGCTTCTGATAAATGAAGGATGGGCTTTGGATATACCCCAATGATAATAACTAATGCACATATGATATAAAGCACAACCTGCTCTGAACCTTGTATGTCACGGAATGTAAGGGTCAGGTCATTCGTTTTGCCCAACATAATGCCCTGATAGGTTCTGAACATATATACCGCACCGAATATGATGGTTAGTCCTGCAAAAACGGCCGCCCAAATGCTCACCTGGTAAACGCCCATCAATAGTAGAAATTCACCGATAAACCCATTTGTACCAGGCAGCGCCACTGTGCCTAGCACGATGATCAGGAACACGATTGCAAGTTTTGGTGCTACCGTAGCGATCCCGCCCAGGTCAGCAATTGTATTGGTCTTCATGCGGCTGGCGATGATATCCATAATGAAGAACAACCCCACCACGTTGATACCGTGGCTTAGCATCTGGATCATGGCGCCTTGTAATCCCTGCGCGTTCAGGGCAAAAATGCCCGCCGAGATCAGGCCCACGTGGGCGATTGAGGAGTATGCAATTAGTCGCTTCGCATTCTGCTGTTTGAAAGCGATGATGGAAGCATAAACGATTCCGATGATTGATAAGATGAAGGCTGTCATCCCCCATTCTGTTAATCCGAGTGGCACCACCGGAAGAATCCATCTGATCACACCATAGATACCCATTTTAAGCATGATGCCTGATAGCAACATGGTACCCGCAGCTGGTGCTTCGGTATAGGTGTCTGGCTGCCAGGTGTGAAAGGGAAATACCGGCATCTTGATGGCGAAAGCCAGAAAGAAGGCCCAAAATATCCAGCTTTGCTGTGCTGCATCAAGATCCAGATTGTAGAACGCCTGAATGTCGAAGTTCTGTGCCGGGTTCTGCAGGTATAAATAAATGATGCCTAAAAGCATGAAAAGAGATCCGCCTACAGTATAAACAAAGAACTTCATGTTTACACGAATGCGATCTTTTCCACCCCAGATTGCGCAAATGAAATAGATCGGAATCAACGCAGCCTCCCAGCCAATATAAAACAGAAAGGCATCCATGGCCGTAAACACGAGCAACAGCCCTGATTGCATGAAAAGCATCAGTGCAACAAAAGCAGATTCATTTTTATGGTCTGTTTTAAAGGTCGTCAAAATGATGATCGGCATCAGTATGTTCGTCAACAATACCGGGATAATACTCAAACCATCTACACCCGCTTTAAAGCTTATCCCAAGCCATTGTATCCAGGGATAATTCACTCCGAATTGCATACTGGAATCTGGTACGAAGTTCATGACCAGCACTATTGCGATGCCCAGTGAAACCAGCGAAGAAATAAAAGCGACCGTCTTGGCAGCTCTGCCGGCACATGCGGCGACCATTGCACTAACCAGCGGGAAGAAAAGAAGTAATAGTAAAAGTTGTCCCATTATGTTTTCTGAACGATCTTTTAGATGGATAAATAAGTATACAATAACATAGAGATGATGCCGACAACCATCATAAAAATATAGAAACCGACATTTCCGGTCTGTATCAGTCGTAAACCTTTACTGGCTTCATTGGTACCCCAACCCAGGCCATTGACGATACCATCAATAACTTTCGTATCCATGATCCTGTAAAAGAAGCCCGACAATGCGTCAAGTGGCTTCCTGATTACCGCATCATAAAGCTCGTCAATGTAGAACTTGTTGTAAGAGAGTCCGGCAATACCAGTACGCGCATGCTCATCAGCTACAGGCACATGATTTTTGCCCACATATCTGCTGTAAGCAATACCAATGGAGGCAATTACACCTACGATCGTGATGCCCATCAGCATATATTCTGTGGCGTGATCCGGAGCAGCAGCATGGTGTGTGATCACCGGAGAAAGCCATTGTGACAACCAGTGGTTTCCACCAAGGCTGTGTGGTATACCAATGATTCCTCCAACCGCAGATAATACTGCAAGCACAATCAGGGGAATGGTCATCGATTTTGGAGACTCATGGATGTGGTCTTCTGCTTGATGTGATGCGCCCCTGTATACTCCGAAGAAGGTTAAGAATAGCATGCGGAACATATAGAATGCGGTTAGAAATGCCGTAAACACACCGATCGCCCACATGATTTTGTCCTGTTCGTAAACATGTGCAAGAATTTCGTCCTTCGAGAAGAATCCAGAAAACGGTGGAAGTCCTGCAATGACGATGGTACCAATAAGCATGGTGATGAAAGTAACCGGTAACTTCTTGCGCAAGCCGCCCATGACACGCATATCCTGTGCGTGGTGCATGGCATGGATCACCGATCCTGCACCTAAAAACAATAGTGCTTTAAAGAAAGCATGTGTAATGACATGAAAAAATGCACCATCATAGGCACCTACACCTAAACCCAGGAACATATAACCAAGTTGTGAAACGGTTGAATAAGCCAGTACTTTCTTGATATCGGTTTGGGTTAAGGCAATCAGCGCACCTAAAAGCGCAGTTGCCAGTCCCACAATCGCAATCAGATGTTGTATCACCGGAGCAAGTTCAAACAACACATTCGAGCGTGCGATCATATACACCCCAGCGGTTACCATCGTAGCCGCGTGAATCAATGCAGATACTGGTGTCGGTCCAGCCATCGCATCTGGCAGCCAGGTAAACAAGGGCAACTGCGCGGATTTACCGCAAGCACCAATAAACAAACAAAGCGTGATCAGGATGATGGTGCTTTCGCCAGCGGCCAGCCCTGCGGCTTTTGGAAAAACTTCTTTAAACTCCAGGCTTCCGAAGGTATTAAAAATGAGAAAAACAGCAATCAGAAAGCCAAGGTCACCAATACGGTTCATGACAAAAGCCTTCTTCGCGGCCGATGCGTAACTGCTGTTAGTGTACCAGAAGCCGATCAACAGGTAGGAACAGAGTCCAACACCCTCCCAGCCAATAAACATCACGATGTAGTTTGAGCCAAGGACCAATAGCAACATGAAGAAGATAAACAGGTTCAGGTAGCTGAAAAACTTACCGTAGCCTTCATCATCATGCATATATCCCGCAGAATAAACATGAATCAGGAAACCCACTCCGGTAATAATAAGGAGCATGATGCTGCTTAATGGATCAACAAGGAAGGATAAGGGGATATTTAGCTGACCAGCACTAATCCAATCAAAGAGGAATACTTCATGTGATTTCTGTCCATCGGCACCTAAGGCCATGAATATGGCTACACTGAGTACGAATGATGCAAAAACTGCAGTGCTGCCTAGGAAAGCAATAACGCTTTTCGGAAGTACATTTCTGCCTAAGCCATTAATGATGAAACCAAGAAAAGGAATCAGTGGAACCAGCCAAACTAAATTTATGATCATCTTTATTCTATTCTATATTACCACTTAAGGCGATTCAGGACATTAATATCGGTTGAAGAAGTATTTCTGTAGACCATGACAATGATACTCAAGCCAATGGCCACTTCTGCGGCTGCCAGTGCCATGATGAAAAACACGAAAACTTGTCCCGAAGCATCATTATTATGCACAGAGAAAGCAGTTAGCAACAGATTCACTGCGTTTAGCATTAACTCCACAGACATGAAGATCACAATGGCATTTCTGCGGGTTAATACGCCTAAAACACCAATGGAAAAAATAATTGCACTTAGCCAGATGTAATGATTGAGGGGAACGCCCTGTAAGGTTTGAGTAATATCTCCCACTATACTTTTTCTTTTTTAGTTAACAATACAGCACCAACCATTGCCGTTAGCAACAGAATAGATGATAGTTCAAAAGGCAACATGAAAGGCCCGAAAAGCTCACGGCCAAGATTTTGAATTAAGCCTAACCCTGGATTCTTAAGTAAAAGCGGGTTTGAAACCGCAGTTGCCTTAAGTGAACCTACCAGTGTAACCACCAGGCAGCAACCCGCAATGATGCCTACGACTTTCACCAGAGGCGATTTTAATGGCTCATTGTCCTTGTTCAGGTTGAGTAACATCAGTACAAAAAGGAAAAGCACCATAATTGCACCCATATAAACAATGAAGTTCACCACGGCCAAAAACTGTGCATTCAGCAGAATGTAGTGTACGGTAAAGGTGAAGAATGTTACGATCAGATAAAGTACGCTATGCACCGGATTCTTTGAAAAGATCACCATCAGAGAAAAGAAAATGCTTAGTGCTGCTACGATATAGAACACGGATGTACCCATTAATATTAGTGTTTTGGTGCCAAGCTGGCTATTTATTTATACTTTCAAATTGAGCCTCAGCTCAATAGCTATTTAATTGTTAAAGGTGCCTCTACAAGTTTATCTTTTCCATAAATGAAATCCTTCCGGAGATAGTCGGAAGGTACGATTGGTCCGTCCAGGTAAATTGCTTCCTTCGGACAAGCTTCCTCGCATAATCCGCAGAAGATACACCTAAGCATGTTAATTTCATAAACTGCGGCATACTTTTCCTCGCGGTAAAGATGTTTCTCTTCCGGCTTGCGCTCAGCAGCGATCATTGTAATCGCTTCTGCCGGGCAGGATAATGCGCAGAGCCCACAGGCCGTGCAGCGCTCCCGACCGTCTTCGTCGCGTTTTAGCGAGTGCATGCCGCGCCAGTTGGTCGAGAATTCCCTTTCAACTTCCGGGTACCGGATGGTCGCCTCTTTTTTAAAGAAGTGGCTTATGGTGATAGACAAACCTTTGGTAATTGCCGGCAAATACATGCGCTCGGCCAGTGTCAATGGCTTTTGTTCTAATACTTTCTTTTTATTGGTTAATGGTTCCATGAAACCTCCCTATTTATTCCGCTCTGCGGGTTATTAAAATTTTTCAACTATCGCAATCACTACCCCTGTTACAATAACGTTGGCAATCGCCAAAGGTATAAGCACTTTCCAGCCCAAATGCATCAACTGATCGTACCGGAAGCGTGGAATGGTCCAGCGCACCCACATGAAAAAGAAGATGAATGCAAATATCTTAGCGAAGAATACTACCGTACCGATCAAAGGGCCAATGGTAGTCCCGGTATGCTGCAGTACCCAGTCCATTCCAGGGTAATTGTATCCGCCAAAATAAAGCGCTGCAATCACTGCTGAAGAAACAAACATGTTAATGTACTCGGCAAAAAGGTAGAAGCCAAGCTTCATAGATGAATACTCGGTATGATACCCTCCGATTAACTCTGTTTCACATTCCGGTAAATCAAACGGTGCACGGTTGGTTTCCGCAAATGCACAGATCAGGAACAGGATAAAACCTATAGGCTGATAAATTACATTCCAATGCCAGCCATGCTGTTGCTCAACGATCTCTTTCAAACTCATCGTGCCGGAAACCAGTAATAATGCGATAATGGATAGACCCATTGCAATCTCATAGCTGATGTTCTGTGATGCTGCACGGATCGCACTTAATAGTGAATACTTATTGTTAGAGGCCCAGCCCCCGATCATAACACCGTATACGCCCAGAGACACCACACCAAAAATGTACAGTACGCCCACGTTGATATCGGTTACCTGTAAAGGGATTACGCGTTCACCAATCTGAATGGCCGTTCCCCAAGGTATTACCGCGGTACCAATACATGCTGTTAACATGGCTAAGCCGGGGCCAACCATAAAAAGCCATTTATTCGAGTTTGCAGGTACAATTTCTTCCTTCATGAACATCTTTAAGCCGTCGGCAAGCGGCTGAAACATCCCGAAGGGACCTGCTCTGTCCGGACCTAAGCGGTCCTGCAGAAAAGCGGCTACTTTACGCTCTGCATAAGTCGAGTACATTGCGATCACCAGACTAATTCCGAAGATTATGGTAACGAGTATAAATTTCTCTAAAACAAAGGCTATCTCCATCAGAATTTACTGGTTTTTTCAAGTTCTATTTTGTTTGCCTCCCGCAATTTAGGATTAACCTGGATTACTGGCAATGGCTTTAGTGTTTCATAGTGATTAGATGCAATTACCGAAGCATCGCTGATGTGTGTAGGATGTTCCAGCACCCAATCGGATGTCTGCTTTTTATCAAAGCGGCAGGTATTGCAAATGAAAGCCTCTACTTCGCCATAAACATCTTTTCTAGCAGTTACACGCAATACATCTTCACCTTTGTACCACAAGGTAACCTTGCCACTGCAGGTTGGACAATCCCGATGAGCATCAATCGGCTTGGTAAACCAGACACGATTCCTGAACCTGAAAGTTTTGTCGGTTAAAGCACCAACAGGACAAACATCGATAACGTTGCCAGAGAAATCGTTATCTACAGCTTGCTGTATGTAGGTAGAGATTTCCGAGTGGTCACCACGGTTGAGCACCCCATGTACACGCTTTTCGGTGATCTGGTCGGCCAGGAACACACAACGGTAGCATAGTATGCAGCGGTTCATGTGCAACTGAATCTTATCACCGATATCAATACGGTCGAAGGTCCTACGCTCAAACTCATACCGGGTTTTCTGTAAACCATGCTCATAGGTAAGATTTTGAAGATCACATTCTCCAGCCTGGTCGCAGATTGGGCAATCCAGCGGGTGGTTGATCAAAAGGATCTCCACTACGCCACTGCGTGCCTCCATTACCTCGGGAGAAGTTATGTTTAGAACCTCCATGCCGTCCATGACGGTAGTACGGCAGGAAGCGACAAGCTTCGGCATCGGCCTTGGGTCTTTCTCAGAACCTTTACTCACCTTAACGATGCAGGTACGGCATTTACCGCCACTACCCTCAAGTTTAGAATAATAGCACATTGCCGGTGGAACAATGTCCCCTCCAATTTGCCTTGCGGCATTCAATATCGTCGTTCCGGGTTCCACTTCAACTGTGATCCCGTCTATCGTCACCTTAACTTTATCACTCATAACCGATGATATGTATTTGGTTAAATTATGTAGTAACTTCTGTTTTTGCAATAGGCACTGCATAGTTCGCCAGGCCATAATTGGTCTCCAAACATTTTACAGGCTCTTTTACATGCCATTCAAATTCATCCCTGAAGTGCCTTATTGCACTGGCTACCGGCCAGGCTGCAGCATCGCCCAGCGGACAGATGGTATTTCCTTCTATCTTTCTGGCAACATCTACCAGAAGATCAATATCGCTCATTTTACCCTGACCATATTCAATCTTACGCAGAATCTTCTCCATCCAGCCGGTACCTTCACGGCATGGAGAACATTGTCCGCAACTTTCATGTGAATAAAAGCGTGCAAAATTCCAGGTATTGCGAACCATACATTGGTCTTCATCAAAAGCGATAAAACCACCCGAACCCATCATGGTTCCTGTGGCAAAACCACCTTCAGATAAACCCTCATAGCTCATCACACGTGCTTCGCCATTCGCCTGTTTCAGGGTGAGATTCGCAGGAAGCACGGGTACGGAGGACCCTCCGGCAACGGTTGCTTTCAACCGCTTACCATTGGCAATACCGCCACAATATTCATCAGAGTAGATAAACTCCTCCACAGGGAGGCCGAGTTCAATCTCATATACCCCTGGGCGAACAAGATTTCCGGAAGCTGAGATCAGTTTAGTTCCCGTACTTCTTCCAACACCTATTTTCGCGTATTCATCACCACCATCGTTAATGATTGGAACCGTCGCGGCAATCGACTCCACATTGTTCACCACCGTTGGGCAGCCATAGAGGCCTGCAATCGCCGGGAAAGGTGGTTTGATCCTCGGATTACCCCGTTTTCCCTCCAGTGATTCCAGTAATGCGGTTTCTTCACCACAGATATAGGCACCACCGCCTGGCTGCACGTACAACTCCAGATCATAGCCGGTGCCTAGTATATTTTTCCCAAGGTATCCAGCATTTCTAGCTTCCGCAATCGCGCGCTCTAAAATCCGGACCTGGGGCATCATTTCACCCCTAACATAGATGTAAGAGGTCTTTGCACCCAATGCAAAGCTGGAAACGATCATCCCCTCGATTAGTGCATGAGGTATATGCGTCATCAGGAACCTATCCTTGAAAGTTCCAGGTTCCGATTCATCTGCATTACAAACCAGGTAGCGTGGCACGCCTTCCGGCTTAGCCAAAAAGCTCCACTTCATTCCCGTTGGGAAACCTGCA
Organism: Pedobacter sp. NEAU-ZC8; assembly: GCF_059278965.1. Classification (NCBI taxonomy): domain Bacteria; kingdom Pseudomonadati; phylum Bacteroidota; class Sphingobacteriia; order Sphingobacteriales; family Sphingobacteriaceae; genus Pedobacter; species Pedobacter sp. NEAU-ZC8. The sequence goes on along the minus strand of NZ_JCAJXC010000017.1, from coordinate 69,602 downwards.
CCACCCCTGCCGCGTAAGCCCGACTTCTTAACTTCCTCCACAACCTCATCGGGAGTCATCTTCAAAGCCTTCTCAACGGCCCGGTAACCACCTTTCTGGCGATAAACATCAAAAGTATTGATGCCCGGTACGTTTATATGTTCTAATAATAGTTTACGCCCCATTATTTATTTCGTAAGTCTTGAATTAACTGATCTACCTTTTCTTCATTCAGGTTCTCATAAAAGGTGTATTCTGGTCCAATTTGTAGTACCGGTCCAAACCCGCATGCCGCTAAGCATTCTACCCCTCTCCAGCTGAAAAGACCATCTGGAGTAACCTCGTTTTCCTTTACGCCGAGCCGGTTTTCAATATGCGCCATCACCTTCTCCGCGCCAACAAGGCAGCAAGGCCCGGTACGGCATACCTCAAGTACATACTTTCCTTGTGGTTTCAAAAAATACATGGTGTAGAAAGAAGCGACTTCATACACCTCGATAGGCTGGATGTTCAGGTAAGCCGCAACCTTATCCATTGCGGGCACACTTAGCCAGCCGAAAACGGCCTGCACCTCATGTAACATCGGCAGTAAGGCCGACTTCTGCTTGCCAGCAGGGTATCTGCTTATGATTTCATCAAACTTTGCAATCAAAGTCTCCGGAAATACTTCAGGTTGTTGTTCTTCTACTTTAAGCATCTAATTCTCCAGCAATAATATTCATACTACTCATGTTGATAATGGCATCTGAAAGCAGCATACCTTTACTCATGGGTGCATACATTTGATAATTTATAAAACTAGGTCTTCTGAAGTGCAACCGATATGGTGTACGGCCACCATCATTGATCAGGTAGAAACCTAATTCACCATTTCCACCTTCTACGGCATGATAAACTTCTGCTTTAGGGGCATCAATCTCACCCATTACGATCTTAAAGTGGTAGATCAAGGCCTCCATGTTGTTATAAACCTCTTCTTTTGGCGGAAGATAAAAATCAGGCACATCGGCATGGAATATGCCAGCAGGTTCCTGCTTCAGCTTCTCCATCGCCTGCTCGATCAGGCGCAGGCTTTGCCACATCTCTTCGTTGCGCACCAGGAAGCGATCGTAAATATCCCCGTTGGTACCTACTGGAATCTCAAAATCAAAATCCTGGTATGATGAATATGGCTCACTAACGCGTACATCATAATCTACGCCTGTAGCTCTTAAAAGCGGGCCTGTCCAGCTATAGTCCAAAGCTGCTTCCGGCGTAACAGCGGCTACCCCCGCGGTTCGGTCAATGAAGATCCTGTTCCGGTTAAGAAGACTTTCAAACTCTCTTAATGCCACCGGAAAATCTTTCAGAAACTTATTGATCTTGGCAAAAGCAATTTCATTAAAATCACGTTCAAAGCCGCCAATCCGGCCTATATTGGTCGTTAATCGCGCTCCACAGATCTCCTCATAAATTTCGTAGATGTGTTCACGAAACTGGAACAGGTAAAGGAAAGTCGTTGTTGCACCGGTATCCTGTGCAATAATGGTGTTGCAAATAATATGGTCAGATATACGCGCAAGCTCCATAACGATCACGCGCAGGTAATCTACACGTTTAGGCATTTTGATGTTCAGCAGTTTTTCCACTGTCATGTGCCAGCCCATATTATTTATCGGCGATGAGCAATAATTAAGGCGATCTGTAAGCGGTGTAATCTGATAAAATGGGCGGTGTTCCGCGATTTTCTCGAATGCCCGGTGAATATAGCCAATAGTAGAAACGCCGCTTACTATGCGTTCACCATCTAGCTGAAGTATGTTTTGAAACACACCATGAGTTGCTGGGTGTGTCGGCCCTAAATTCAGGGTCACCAACTCACTCTGCGGATCATTGTCTGTTGTTACTGGTCGATTGTGTACCATAAGTTATCTGCCAAAGTATTCATCTTTCTTGTCCACCCGATTAGGGTCTTCAAGCGGGTATTGTTTTAACATCGGATGTACACCCAATTCATCCATATTCAAGATTCTACGCAGGTCAGGGTGGCCATCGAACAGTACACCAAAAAGATCATACGTTTCGCGTTCCATCCAGTTAGCCCCATTCCACAGATCTGAAGCCGTAGGAATATTGGGTGTTTGAGTATTCAAAAATACCTTTATACGAATCCGGACCTTCGCTACCATATTGTGCAGATGATAAACAACCGCAAGCCCCTGTTGCTTTTCAGGATAGTGTACGGCGGTGATATCTGTCAGGAAATGGAAATTGGTCCTCGGATCTTTCTTTAGAAAGGTCAACACTTCAATGATATCATCCTTTGTAGTCTCAACTGTTAATAAGCCATAAGGCTCATCCACGTTCGTGACACGTGTTCCAAATTCGCTGCTTAAAAGTTGTATTAAATTATGGTTGGTCTCTTCTGTCATTATAAAATTCCGTATGAGGCTAACAATTGCTTATATTCTGGAGAATCCCGTCTTCTACCTGATTCATTGCGCACCAACTCCTGAATTTTCCCGAAGCCATCAAGAATGGCCTCCGGTCTTGGCGGGCAACCTGGCACGTAAACGTCAACAGGAATAATCTCGTCAATTCCTTGCAGCACCGAGTAGGTATCGAAAATACCACCACTAGATGCACAAGCACCGACAGCCATCACCCATCGTGGTTCAGCCATCTGTAAGTATACCTGCTTCAACACAGGGCTCATTTTTTTAGCGATCGTTCCCATCACCATCAACAGGTCTGCCTGACGCGGCGAAAAGCTCAAACGCTCAGACCCAAATCTCCCAAAATCATAGTGTGAACCCATGGTGGCCATAAACTCAATACCACAGCATGAAGTCGCAAATGGTAGTGGCCACAAAGAGTGTGAACGAGCCAATCCAATGACTTTATCGAAGGACGTGGCAAAGAAGCCAGATCCTTCTATGCCCGGAGGGGCGTTTACGATATTGATTTCACTCATGATCTTACAAAAAAAAAGTTCATTCCGACGAAGAATGAACTACAAATCTACAATAATAGAGGAATTTACATAATGTTGGCCTGATTTAGAAAGAATCTAAATAGCTTAATTCCAGTCCAATGCCTTCTTCTTAATCACGTATATAAAGCCTAATAAAAGCGTTCCCATAAAGATGAACATTTCAATCATACCATCCATGCCCAACTCCCTAAAGTTTACCGCCCAAGGGTACATAAAGATCACCTCGACATCAAACAAAACGAACAGGATCGCCACCAGGAAATACTTGATCGAAAATGGCTGACGCGCATTACCCACAACCTTAATCCCAGCTTCAAACGTGGACAATTTATCTGCTGTTTTCCTGCTTGGCCCCAGATAATGCGTAGCGATTAAGGTTACAACGACGAACCCGAGTGCTACAATGACTTGAAAAATGATCGGCAAAAAATCTACTGGTACACTTTGACTTTCCATAAGCATGCTTTAGACACAAAAATATAAGAAAAAGGCAGGATAACAACCCTGCCTTATCTTTTCTGAAAATTTATTTACGCCTACCCGAACGTACCGGGCCAGCTAGTGACTTAATACCTGCCAAAGCTGCAGGATCCTGTGATTCCAGAGCCAAAGCTTTATTCCAGTAGGTTCTGGCTTTTTCCTTGTCCAATTTCGCAAATGCGAAAGCCGCAATGGCATTATAGGCCTCAACCAGATTTCGCTTGGTAGCGGCGGTTTGTGCAAGGCTACTTCGATCGGCAGCCTCAATATAGGCCTGATAGGCCGGCACCATGGCACCTTGTGGGTTCTGCTGGTCCTCCATCAGGAGCAGCGCTCTTGCACGCCAGAGATGAGCTGTAATCAGATCTGGTGAACTGCGCAAGGCCTGATCAAAAACCGCGTTAGCCTGAGCAAGCAGCGCCTGTGAGGGCTGCTCCTGACGGTTAAACGATTCGACGTACCGGAAATATAATGCCGTTCCATGATATAACCCAAGTTCCCCAGCATTCACAGGCTTTCCACCAAGCTGTTTCATCAATTCGAAGGTCTCTATCGCTTTGACCCAGTTTCTTGCATTGTAGTAGCGTTTGGCAATATGATCCATTGCTACTGTTTTTGAAGAATCAATTCTTATTGCTTTGGTAGCACTTACTAAGGCAGCATCGCCTAGCTGAAGTTTCTGTTGTGTCAGACTTAGATAAACATAGTCATCTGCGGTGGCTTTCCGTTCGTCAGCAAGGCTGCTAAACATGCTGTTAAGGTACTGCTGGGCTGCAGGGTAATTGCCATTTTCATAGGCAGCGTAACCGCTTAAGCGCGCCACAACAGGTGCTTTCCAGTTATTCGCCGGAACTGGCAAAAGCGCCTGTAGTTCCCGTTCAAGATTCCGGTAGTCTCCTACGGCATAAAGCAGCTTGGCAAATTCAAGCCTCGAATCAAAGAAACGGTCTGTTAAATTGAGATAAAGGCTATAGTTCGCAACGGCGTTTGCTGCAGCAGCAGCATTGTTCTTGTCGTTTAAATAAGCCTGCAAGCTGTAGTCAGACATCAGGCGATAAGCCGGACCGTAGTTGCTGTTAGTTGCCAGCACAGCCTTCAATACACTATCAGCCTTCAGGGGCTGACCGGCCTTGAAGTACATTCCACCCATTTGAACCTTGGCACGCAGCAGCGTAGAGTCAAGCTGTAGTGCTTTCGTATACTGCTCCAGCGCCTCAGTATATTTACCTTGTGCCGCATAGAAGTTCCCAAAGGTTAAAAAGACCTGTGCATCTTTATCTGACTTATCCAGTTCATCGGCCCTTTTCAAATAAGGTAATGCAGCGTTAAAATCGGGCTGCGCCGCAGATGTATAAGCCTCGCCAATGGCAAGATGAGCGTTATATTTACGCTTGGAACTTACATTGACCGCTTTGGCAAAGTTAATTTTAGCTGCGGCAAGGTTTCCAGCTTGCAAGTCGGCTTGCCCAATACCAGCATAGTTTAAGGGATTCTTTTTGGCAGCACGAATACCCTGGGCAAAAATAACTTTAGCCGAATCAACGTAGCCGGTCTTCAGGTAAACTTCACCCAAACTGTAATATAGATCACCGTCCTTAGGCTTTGTCCGCAACAGCGTTTTCAGCACAGATTTGGCCGTTTGGTACTGTTCCGCATCAATCGTTCTCCTGATCTCCTCCACTTCCTGCCCAGAGGCGCCGAAACCGAGCGTCAAAAGTATAATCGCCAGAATATATTTTTGTTTCTTCATAGCTTGTCAAAATGGGTTATTAAACCACATTAAACAAAAAAGAGAATGCCAATGCGGCACTCTCTTTTTAAAATTGAATTATTTAACTTTTTACTTCTTTGCTGTTTTAGCAGGAGCTGACAATGATTTGATACCAGCTAATGCAGTTGCATTTTGTGGATCAATAGCAATTGCTTTGTTCCAGTAGGTCCTTGCTTTTTCTTTATCTGTTGTAGACGCAAATCCAGCGATAGAGTTATAAGCTTCCACCATATTCTTTTTAGTAGCAGGTGTTTGCTTATCTACATGTGCTTCAGCAGAATCTAAATATTGCTGATAGTGTGGCACGTAAATACCTTGTGGGTCGGTTTCACTATCCATAAAATAGTTAACCCTAGCTCGCCATAAGTGACCGTCATAAGTAGATGGAGATAATCTAACCAACTTCGCAAATGACGAATCCGCTTTTACCAAAAGATCTTTCGAAGGATTCTTCTTAGCAGTGTAATCTGCAGCATAACTGAAGTAAGCCGCCAGACCGTGGTAGTAGTAGTTATAAAGTGAACCTACACCACTTGGATTTAAACGGTTAACAACGTCATAAGTTGCAACTGCTTTCGGAAAGTCTTTAGCCTCATAGAAGGACTTAGCCATGTTTGCTAATGCCTCTGCTTTAGTAGAGTCCATCTCAACAGCTTTGGTGATGTTGATCAAAGCAAGGCTATCTTGTTTTTGTTGCATCTGTGCCTGACCTAAGTACAGGTAATCATCAGCAACGATACGGCTTGTATCTTTAACCTTTGCAAAGAAATCGTTCATGTATTCCAATGCCTGAGGATAGTTTTTGTTTTCGTAAGCAGAGTAACCTCTCAAACGTGAAATCAAAAGTCCTTTAGGGCTGTTCTGAGCCATTGCTGCCAACTCATTGGTTTCAGCTTCCAGTTTCTGGAAATCTTTCGCATAGAACAAAATCTGTGCGTATCTGATACGTGAATCAAAAGACTTATCTGTTAAATCTAAATACTTTTGATAGTTCTCAATTGCAGCTGCTGATTTTGCCTGTCCGTTTGGATCACCGAAAGACCATTGGTTATATAACTCAGAAAGCTCTCTGTATGCAGGACCGTAGTTAGGATCTTGAGCAATTACCTCCTTTAAAGCTGTTTCTGCCTCAGGAAACGCACGTGATTCTTTGTACATCCTTCCAATCTGAACTTTAGCCCTTAGGATGTTTGGATTAATGTTTAAAGCACGCATGTAGTTCTGAAGTGCTTCAGAGTTCTTACGCTGATAAGCATAGAAATCTCCAAGTGCTAAAAACGTCTCCGCATCTTTGTCGTTTTTATCCAGCTCATCCGCTTTTTGTAGATATGGCAAGGCCGCATTAAAGTCAGGTTTGTCAACCTCGATGTATGCTTTACCAATATATAGTTGAGGAATGTAATCGTTCTTTTTAGATACATCTACCGCTTTATCAAAATTTGTTTTTGCGGAAGCTGCATTGTTAGATAATAGATCTGCTTCTCCAAGTCCAATGTAGTTCAATGGATTCTTAGGATCAGCAGTTACACCCTGTGTAAACACCGCTCTTGCAGAGTCAATGTAGTCTGTTTTTAAGTAAACTTCACCTAAATTAAAATAATTCTCTCCTTTGCTGGCTTGAGATTTTACAAGCCCTTTCAGCATTGAAGTCGCTTTTTGATACTGTTCAGCATCTACCGCTTTCTTCGCATCTTCCAGGCTTTGAGCAAAAGAGGCAGAACCCATTACTGCTAAACCTAGACTTAAGGTTATTGCTTTTTTTGTCATCTTCATATTTCAAATATATTATTTAGTTTGAATTCTTTAAGTTAAAATCCCTTGAAATCAGCTTATGTGGTCCCAGACCTGATTTCAAGATTATAAGCTGTCCTCGCGGACTTGCTAACCAGTTTGCAAATCCCGTACCGACACCATCTTTACCTTCACAGTTGATGATGTAAACATTTCTAAGAAACGGATATATACCACTGATCAGATTATCCTGGGTAGGTTTGTAAAATGCATCATCACCCTTTCCACCTTTGACATTCTTTACACCAATTAGTTTAACCTTAGGATAATCGCTATCGCCTTTTTTTCCAGCTTGTAGATACCAGTTCAGGCCAATAACGCCAATGTAGTCTTTGTGCTCTGCGACGTATTTAATAACGTCAGCATTGCTGTTTAAAGTATACACCCCTTTAGATGGAAGTGTATTTATTTTAGCAAGATCCTTAAAGTACTTTACCGTACTCGAATAAGGATTGTCAAAAACCAACTGCTTATTACCTGTGTAAGTTCCCTTCAAAATGGCGATCATCTCCTCAGCAGTGACGGTGCTATCAGGGCTTTCTGCATTCGCAATCAGTGCAATGCCATCAATTGCAAAACGCTGCGTATAGGCCACGATACCCCGATTGGTATAAAATTGCTCCTCTTTTGGCGTCAAGACCCTGGACATGACAATCACCCGGATGCTGTCATTCAAAAATGTAGGCAAAATCCGCTGTTCCTGGCCTTTGATCAGTTCAACTTTCGCGTCCGGGTAGTCCGAGTTAAAAACTTCCAGTTGCTCATCCACAATATTGGAGAAAGTGTCGTCAACCAGCACCTTCACCGAACCTGTGGTCCTTGTTTCCTGAACACCCTCCGATTTCGGCTTGTCTTTACAAGAACTGAACGCTATCAAAATGCATAAAAAACCAAGATACTTCATGTCTATCTGTCCGTTTGATTAAGTCTGAAAAATCTGATGATCGCATATACGATCAGCAGAATACCAAATAAGATCCTGTAGGTCGGTTGAATGTCGAAAGGAATGTCCTTCCAAAAGATTAAAAGGATGCCTAATGCAAAGTAAAACAGCAAGATGATTAGGCCGAAAATAAACAGAAATCGCTGTTGGGGCGATTTCTGCTTAAAATTATTGTAGTTAAACATATTTTAACTCTTATTGAGATAAGGTGAAACTGATTGGAATGTTGTACTTAACACGTACTGGTTTTCCATTCTGAATACCTGGGGTCCACTTAGGGCTCGCCTTTAATACACGGATCGCCTCTTCGTCGGTACCACCACCCAGTTTTTTACCTGCTAATTGAATATCAGTAAGTTCTCCATTTTTCTCTACTACGAAAGAAAGGAACACTTTACCCTGAATATTGTTCTCAGCGGCCATTGGCGGATATTTTACGTTTTTAGAAACATAAGCGTAAAATTTATTGATACCGCCTGGGAAACTTGGTGGAGTTTCGATACTTACGAAATCGTAAACCTGGTTATCTTCTACCACAGCAGCTTGTTTCGGACCCTCACCTACTGGTGCGGTAATCACGATATCAGCATCCGGATCCCCGGCTATGGTTTTCTGACCTGGGTCAGCTTTTTTCAAATCCTCGATCTGTGGTGGCTCCTGGTCACGCACCTCAACATCCGGTTTTACAATCGGAGGCGGGAACTTCACCTGATCAACTTTTGGTGGTGGCGGCTCTACCGGTGGCGGCGGTGGAGTCTTTGGATCAACAGGTGGTGGTGGCTGAATCGCAACCTCAACCTGCTGTACTATTTCTTCTTCTGGCATCGAGCCTTTGATCAAACTAATGATCTTCGGCGTCATGAACAGCAATATAAATGCTGCCGATGCGATCAGCGTTGCTCTTGTTGTAGTTGAACCATTGTTCTGACGAAGCCTGTAGGCACCGTAAGACTTATTTTTGTTTTCAAAAACAACATCAAGCCATTCTTTTCTGAACAAATCTATTTTAGACATTGTGCTTGGTTTTAGTTGTTAAATGTTAGAGTATACCGTTTTGCTTCATTACAGCAATCTCAGAATCCAAGATGTTTTCATCATCAATAGCCGGAGCCGCGCTGATTTGAGCAATGTTCAACTCGTCCATAATATCCACAAAGTTCTTATAGGTTGCTCCTGAAGTTGGCTTAATAACGACTACAAGAGATTTCTTCGGGTCGTTACCATATAACTCAGCAACTTTCTTTTTGTTTGCCAGGATAGACTGTCTTACTTCTGGGTACCCTTCAATTGTCGGGGTTTCCTTACCTGCTTCTCCCATATACCAGGCTACCTTGTTGTTTTTTCCAAGTAGAATGGTCATGGTTTGAGATGCACGCAGCTCCAACCTGTTGGTATCGTCTTTTTCGTTTTTATCGGGTTTTGCAATGTCCATTGCAATAGGCTTCGAAAGCGACGTCGTTAGCATAAAGAAAGTGATCAAAAGGAAAGCTAAATCCACCATTGCGGTTAAATCTACTTTCGTGTTGGCTTTCTTGGTTCTAACTTTGCCGCCTTTTTTGCCACCCCCGCTGGAGGTATCTAATTCTGCCATTGCTATTTCTTATTGAGCACCGCCTTCGGCCGATGTAATTAAACTAAATTTGTTGATTTTCTGTTTCTGAAGAATATCTACAATCTTCTTAACAGTAGGATATTCTTCCTCAGCATCTCCTCGAATACTAATCCGCATCGCTTCAGAGTGCAACTCCGCAACTGCCTGGCGTGAATTTAAAATCCAATCCGCCAATTGGTTGTTTGTTGAATCTGCCGGGATTCCGGTACCCAAACCAGATTTCTCACGTGCGGCTTCATCCGGTAAATTGATGTACTGCTTCAAACTTTGAATTGGTACGCCAAAGGACTGAATTACACCGAAACGCTTACGTTCTTCTGGAGTAAATTCGATTTTGTACTGCGCTGCCATTTTATCCAAAGTGGCCATCTTCACGTCTTGTCCCGCTACTTCATAAAACACCTTGCCATGACCGATCGATAATTTTGCAATATCAACATCAGGTACCGGAATTTTATAGGTCGATGTCGGAATTGTAATCTTAAGAGGATCAGGTTGACGTGCTGTAGCTGTTAATATAAAGAAAGTCAGTAGTAAGAAAGACACGTCGCACATGGCGGTCATATCGATCGAAGTACTCTTTCTTTGAACCTTTGCTCTTGGCATAATTTAAATATTACTTATGTTTTTTATTAATGATGTTTATTCTTCCGGTTTTCCATAAAGCCGGTAAAAAAAATTCATTATTTCTTATTTATGCGTAGAAGCATAAGTCTGGATGATGCTGAAACCAGCTTCATCAATTGCATAAGTTAATTTGTCAATTTTAGAAGTAAGGATGTTGTACATGATAATCGCAACAGTTGAAGTCGAGATACCTGTAGCGGTGTTGATCAACGCCTCAGAGATACCATTCGCTAGTGCTGCCTGATCCGGAGCTCCAGATGTAGCCAAACCACCGAATGCCTTGATCATACCTGTTACTGTTCCTAATAGACCGGTTAATGTACCTACTGATACTAAGGTTGCAATTACAGTTAAGTTCTGCTCTAACATTGGCATTTCTAATGTAGTTGCTTCTTCAATATCTTTCTGGATTGCAAGACATTTCTGATCTGTATCCATGTTAGCCTCAACTTCCATTTCACGGTATTTTTTCAAACCAGATTTAATCACGTTTGCAACAGAACCTTGTTGTTTGTCACACTCAGCCATAGCAGCTTCGATGTTGTTTGAACTTAAAAGGCCTTGAATTTTCTTGATGAATGAATCTAAGTTTCCGTTTCCTGTCGCTTTACCAATAACGATAAAACGCTCTACTGAAAACACAAATACCATCAATAACATACCCATTAAGATCGGTACGATAAATCCACCTTTGTAAGCCATACCACCATAGTTTCCTGGAAGTGGGTGATTATCTGGATTGCCATCCACGAAGTTTGATGGACTACCAAGAACAAACTTGTAAAGTAGAATACCAATAATGATACAGATAGGGATAACAAGTGTTGCGAACATGTTAGAAGCTGTAGACGAGCTTTCTTTTTTAACTGGTGTAGTTTTTGGTGCGTTTGCCATTTTTTTGTTTTTAGTTTTTTAGTTTTTAGTTTGTTTTAATTTCGAATAATTTCTGTAATACACTTCAACGGCTAATGTAGGCAATTGTTGCTATAACAAATTTAAAATTTCAATTTTAAAATTACAGTAAAATTTCAAAAGTTATCAATTCGTTACGTTAACCGACAGGGATTGGTAAAATCAAAAAAAGATTGCCCCTTTCCAGACAATCTTTCACAATTAAAACTAAAAAAAAAATGAAATGCAAATTTTAGCCTAAATTTCCGCCTTTAAATTGCTATTTCACGTACTTTAGGTAAAGAAGCTGACATCTCCTGGTTAGCATATGGCTCAAACACCCGGAAGTTTTCCAGGAATGCTTTTGCAAGCTCGTTGGCTTTAGTGTCGTAGGCTGCAGCATCTGCCCAGGTGTTTTTAGGGTCCAGTATTTCAGCAGGTACACCAGCACAACTTTCCGGCATCTGCAACCCAAACACAGGATCGGTCTTATAACTCGCATTATTTAGCGTGCCATTAAGGGCTGCGGTAATCATTGCACGGGTATGCGCAAGCTTAATCTGCTTTCCAACACCATATACACCGCCGCTCCAGCCGGTATTGACCAACCAGACATTTACCGCATGCTTTTCCATCTTTTCACCAAGCAACTCGGCATAACGTGTGGGATGCAGGGGCATGAAAGCTTTTCCAAAGCAGGCTGAAAAAGTTAGCTGCGGCGCTGTAACGCCAGCTTCAGTTCCCGCTACTTTAGCAGTATAACCGGAGATAAAGTGAAACATGGCCTGTCCTGGAGTTAATTTCGATATGGGTGGTAATACACCAAGGGCATCTGCTGTAAGAAAAAAGATGTTCCGGGGAACTGGTGCTATGGAGGGTTGCAGGGCATTATCTATATAGTTAATCGGATATGCGACGCGGGTATTCTCCGTTTTTGACACATCTTCAAAATTCACCTCCCTGGTGTCCGGAAAAAAGTTGATATTTTCCAGCAAGGCACCAAAGCGGATAGCTGAATAGATTTGTGGCTCCTTCTCTGCGGTCAGGTCAACACATTTCGCATAACAGCCACCTTCGAAATTAAACACAGAGTCGCTACCCCAACCGTGCTCATCATCGCCAATCAAACTCCTTTCTTCGTCAGCAGACAATGTGGTCTTACCCGTTCCGGAAAGACCAAAGAATATTGCCGTATCACCCGCAGCGCCAACATTGGCGGCGCAGTGCATAGATAAGGTCCTTTTCTGAACCGGCAACAGGAAGTTTAGCACCGAGAATATGCCTTTCTTAAGCTCTCCGGTATAACCGCTGCCACCTATTAATATTACTTGTTTACTGAAATTGATAATGGTAAAATTTCCCTGGCGGGTACCATCACTTGCCGGATCGGCCTGCAATCCCGGCGCCGCAAGGATCGTCCAGTCCGGCCGGCTTAACTGATCCCGCTCTTCTACGCGCAAAAACAGGTTATGTGCGAAAAGATTCTGATAGGCCGTTTCCGTTACTACGCGAATGCTAATTTCATAGGCAGGGTCTGCACAAGCAGCTGCATCCCTGACGTAACACTTCCGACTATTAAGATAATTGGTAACCTTATGATATAGAACCTCAAATTGTTCAGGCGAGATCTTGATGTTTACATCGCCCCACCAAACATCATTTTCCGTTAGGGCATCGGCAACAATATAACGGTCTTTTGGCGAGCGGCCAGTAAACTTTCCCGTGTCAATGGCCAGGGCACCGCTATCGGCAAGTTTACCCTCTCCATTTGCCAGCGCCTCCTCTATTAACTCGGGAACGCTTAGCTGATACTTCACTAAACTTGTACCTAAACCCAGGTAACTCAAATCGGGTGTTGTTGATTTAACTTCAGGCATAAAATTTGGTTTATGCCTCAAAGCTAAATACTTTGAAAGGAATTTTTGCCCAGATTCAGCTATTTATTTTACTTATTGTGCTGCATACACTATAGACATCATGCTAAAATACAGCTATTTATCAGCAGCCCAGCCCACAACCTTAGCCTCCAGATCTTTTGGCTTTATAACCCTCTTTTTGAAGCAAGCTCAGCACCTTCTCCCTGAAGTCGCCCTGAATAATGATCTCGCCGTCCTTAGCAGATCCGCCTACCCCGCATCGGGTTTTCAGTAGCTTTCCCAATTGTTGTAAATCTTCATCAGAACCTTTGAATCCGGTAACCAGTGTCACGGCTTTACCACCACGGTTTTTACGATCCAGCGTTACCCGGAGGTCTTGTTGCTGATTGGGTATGTTTATCGCCTCAACCGGCTCCACTGAATATTCAAAATCCGGATCCGTGGAATACATGATTCCTCCAAGATCCTCCAACGACTTCTTTTTAGGCTTCATAATCTGGTGTAATAATATTTAACGATAAAGGCACGATCTGGATCTTAAGTTCCGTTCCCATCTGGAAGGGTTCCCCATCAATATGAATGGCAGCACCCTGATTGCGCCTGATAATAATGTTTTTGCCCCGGATGATCTCCACCATATCGCTATGGTGCGTATTAGCCCGCAGCATCTGATAGGCAAGTTTAGGCAACTGTAACAGTGGAAAGGATTTGATTACACACACATCCAGCAAACCATCGGTAACAGAAGCCTCCGGAGATATATACGTGTTGTTCCCATATTGTGAACTGTTGGCAATACTCACCACAAAGGCTTTCCTTGTAATGGACCTGCCATCTATTTCAATATGATATACCTCAGGCTTATAGTTTAACATCTCCTTCAATCCAAGTTGCACATACCCGGAAAGTCCACGCTTTTTGTTTCCGGCAAATATGGAACTAATATGTGCATCAAAGCCCATGCCCGCCATATTGAAAAAGCATTTCCCATTGAAAGTAGCTGTGTCAATGCGTTTCACATGCAAGCCGTTGATCACCTTTATGGCTTTGATGGTGTCCATTGGAATTTTCAGGTACCTGGAAAGGCCATTCCCTGAACCAAAAGGTAAAACACCCATGATTTTGCCCTGTGGCATCACCGCGGTGCCCACTTCATTGATCGTCCCGTCACCACCTACGGCAACTACAACCTCAAAGTTCTTATTCCCCGCTTCTGCAGCAAGTTCGGAGGCATGCCCCACATACTCCGTAAAACGGTAATTGGCATTAAACCTGGATTTATCCAGATACTTGTCAATCAGCCCAGGAATGTTCTTTTTATCCCGGCCACCGGATATCGGATTTATGATGAATAAGATGTTTGTTTTAGACAAGGTACTATTTTTAAGAAGCTGCAAAATAATTGATATTTTTTGACTATATGAATATATATCCTATTTTTGAGCGCTTAAAGTGGACTGATTTGTGATGCTATTTAACAATAGCGGGATTGCAACCACGTAAAAAAAAGTGCTAACCATCAATACACTTCCTTTTACTGACTGTTTGACCAGGATCATCATCCATTTTATCTAATTATTAATCGTTAATAAATTATTTAGAATGTCATACTTATTTACATCAGAATCTGTTTCCGAAGGTCATCCTGATAAAATAGCAGATCAAATATCAGACGCACTAATTGATAACTTTCTAGCATTCGATTCTGATTCTAAAGTTGCCTGCGAAACCCTGGTTACTACAGGTCAGGTAATTTTAGCCGGAGAAGTTAAATCCAAAACTTACCTGGACGTACAGCAAATCGCTCGTGATGTCATCAAAAAAATCGGCTATACCAAAAGCGAATACATGTTTGAGGCGAATTCCTGCGGGATTTTATCCGCCATCCACGAACAGTCGCAAGACATCAACCAGGGTGTAGACAAATCCAATAAAGAAGATCAGGGTGCCGGAGATCAGGGGATGATGTTTGGTTATGCCACCAATGAGACTGAAGATTACATGCCGCTTGCGCTGGATCTTTCTCATAAATTATTGCAGGAGCTTGCGGTTTTGAGACGTGAAATGAATGAAATCACCTATTTACGTCCGGATGCAAAATCGCAGGTAACACTTGAATATGATAACAACAACAAGCCTGTTCGCATTGATGCCATCGTGATCTCTACGCAACATGATGATTTTGATGAAGAAGCGGCGATGCTGGAAAAGATCAAACATGATCTGGTAAGCATCCTCATCCCAAGAATCATCAGCAAAAACCCGCAATACGCACACCTTTTCAACGACCAGATCCAGTACCATATCAATCCTACCGGAAAGTTTGTGATTGGCGGTCCCCATGGTGATACCGGTTTAACCGGCCGTAAGATTATCGTAGATACCTACGGCGGTAAAGGTGCTCATGGTGGTGGTGCCTTCTCGGGTAAAGATCCAAGCAAAGTAGACCGCAGTGCGGCTTATGCCACCCGTCATATTGCTAAAAACCTGGTTGCCGCTGGCCTTGCAGACGAGGTGCTGGTACAGGTGAGTTATGCTATTGGCGTGGCGAAACCTATGGGTATATACATCAATACTTATGGCACCGCCAAAGTACCGAAAACTGATGGCGAGATTGCAAAGATCGTAGAAAGCATCTTCGATATGCGCCCTTACTTTATTGAGCAGCGTTTAAAACTGAGAAACCCAATATATAGCGAAACCGCTGCCTATGGCCATATGGGCAGAAAGCCGGAAACAGTAACCAAAACTTTCAGAACCCCGAACGGTGAGGAGAAAGTGCTTACGGTAGAGCTGTTTACCTGGGAAAAGCTCGATTATGTAACCGAAGTTAAAGCTGCGTTCAGCCTTTAAGATACAATAGTATACACATCATAACAGAAGGAGCCGTCTTACATGCATATTGTAAGACGGCTTTTCTTTTGAGCCATGGTTATGGGTTTAATAGCCATCGATTAAACCCTTATAGGGGGTCCATCCGGCTGATGGCCGGCCAAGGGCGGATGGACCCCGGCTTGAGGGCGTGTTAAGGGCGGATCAACCCCAAAGCTGGTACCAACCTGATGTTCCCGAAAACCATTTATGGTAGCTGTTGTTTTATTTCTATAAACCTATACAAGATGGAACAACCAGCAGAAATGAACACCTTAAGCCAGATTCTAGAAAAACTAAGGCAGAAGGGCTACGATAACGAACTCACCATGACTGAAGATGGCCACATGAAAGGCAATAAGATTGATAAGACTTATAGCCCTGAAGACCTGACCATCATCAAAACCTACCGCTTTGAAGGTCACTCCGATCCCGGAGATAACTCCGTCATTTACATCTTAAAAGATAATGAAGAAAACATCTCCTTTATCTCTGATGCATATGGCATGTACAGCGAACAGAAAGGTCCAGGCTTCGATGAGTTCCTTAAGAAAATTAATACCGCAGACCGGGACATGCAGGAATTATTTTAAAGAAAGGGCGTTAAGCCCTTTTTTTATGACGTTCCGTATTTCTCCTCATACAGCTTAATGATCTTATGCTGTAGGTTTGCCAATTCTTCCTTCGATTTACGTAGTTCATTGATTAACTCTGCGATTTTGCGTTCCACAGAATCATCAAGTGGCTCACCAAAGGTGAAGATCTTGTCAATTCCACAATTATATATTGCAGCGAGTTGAATAAGCCTGGATCCGGTAACATCCGTGGCCCCGGTCTCCAGTTTGCTGTACGCCGGTACAGAACAATTCAGTTTCACTGCAACCTGTTGTTGCGTCATGTTGTGTTTAACTCTGAGTAATCTCAACTTCGCATGTAATTTAGTCATATAAGCGTTTTTAGCCGGAATATCCCGGTAATAAAAAGTATACGCCCGACTAAATTGGAGGTAATAATATATTTTAAATTAATTTACAATTACCACGTTAAGGTTGCTAGTAGGTTAATTCAAGTATACACCCCTTGTAAGAAACCTCTTCCGTATGCTGCTCTGATGGCCCCGAGCTTACCGCTGAATTATCCGCAGATAGATAAATTTTCTTGCCGTCATTGGAGATCGCCAGGTCCCGGTAGCGTACCTTTCCTTTTACATAGACCTCTGGCTCCCCGTCCATCACCTTACCTGCTGCGTCCAGCTTTAATCGCAGCAATGCGGAGCCTTTCAATGTTGTGATCAGGAGCGAATTTTTCCATCCCGGGATACCATCACTCGTATAGAACGCGATGCTTGATGGGCCATAGGCTTCCCATTCCTGCTCCTCACCTTTGACGATTTTACTAAACAGCGCCTGCAATTGCTTAGCAGGCATGGCATAGAAACTCCGCTCCGGATCTTTGTAGCTGGTACCCATGGCTTTTGTATTCGCTGATTCTGAATTGATCTGCGGATAACTGGTATGCCATTTTCCGGGAAGCTCCGCATGGTCGGAGACCGAAGCCGCCAGGCCATCATAGTTTCCGTCGTTACGGCCAATGATCAGCGGATGACCATAGTTCTTTCCCCCTTCGATCAGGTTCAGTTCGTCGTCGCCATAAGGCCCATGCTCCACACTGTACAACAAAGCCATTCCATTAATTGCCGCATAGGTTAAACCTTGCGGATTGCGGTGCCCCATGGACCATACCGCGTTTTGTGCCGCAGCATTAAAAGGATTATCATTTGGTATCCAGCGGTCAAAAGGATCCTTGTCCTGATCCGGCTCGGTGTTAAAGCGGAGGATCTTTCCTTCATAACTGTTCTTGTCCTGTGCCTTGTTCTGCCGCCCGCCATTAGCAAACTGTCCCGCACCCATATCACCGATGCTATAATACAAATAGGACTTACCTTGTACCGGCGCAATCAACAGTCGCCCCCCGTTATGGTCAGAGCTCGCCGGGATGCTGTCGCAGAGGGAAAGCGGACTGTGCAAGCGTTGTCGCTGCTGATCATAGGTGTAGCGTACCACGCGCCCCACAAAGTGATAACCTTTAAATCCAGGCTCGCCGCCATCCCCCTTTGCAGCTGCCGCTTTAAAGCGATAGATATAGGCAAGATAAACATAGGGCTTACCACGCAGCAGGTCCGGATGCAGCGCCATGCCCATCAAGCCTCCCTGGGGCCAGGGTTTACCCCCATCCTGCTCATCGGGAAGCTCATCATATCTAGGAAATTCACGTGCCGACCGGAGATCTAACAGCTGCTGCCGCTTGCCGCTTACCGGGTCTATTCGCCAAACCTTGTAGTTTTTAGATTCCGTCACCCAAAGCTGTTCATCAGGGCCATAGCTGATCTCCCAGGGATCACTGAGCTTGTCGGCGATGATACGGATCTTAAATTCACCCTGCTTAGACATCGCAGGTTCCTGGGCTGTAGCGCCGGTATATGCAAGAATAATAATCAATATAGCAAAGTATAGGGAGTATAAACGGCCGGTCATGCGCATAGATTCTTCAGGGTTAAACGTATAAGTGTTGCTCAAAAACAAGCAGGTCACGTTTTAGGTTTTCCATTTTTCAGCGGCCTTGTACCCGTTATTATCAGGTAATTATCCCGATCCGTGCAGAAAGTACCCCATTTTACATTAAAGCAAAAGGCGCCGGCATCAGGCATCAGTTTTGTTCGACGTCCATAATAAACATTCACCTAAACCGAAAAACGTCATGATACAGGGAATTACAAAAGACATGCATGTCTACGCCGATTACAGTTACATTCCAATGGTGTTACTTGCACCAAAACTAATGGGTTTTGAAGATGACCGCAGCAGTGCCATGGTCTGCCGCTCCTTTGCTTTTGCGGAACTTGGCACCAGTCTGCTTACGGATGCGAAATGGGGCGCCATCAAGTGTATTCCATATAAAACACATGCCATCATCGACCTTGCTTCCGGTGTGATGGCCCTCGGCGCCGCGGTAATGAGGCCCATGTCCGAGAACAAGAACGCCAGAAACACCCTGATTGCAATGGGCATTACCGGACTGGTGGTGGGTGCACTTTCGATTTTAGGTGCTAAACAGCGTTAAGGTATTCGATTTTTTTTACGTTCTTAGTGTTATAACTAAATATGATCACCTAACCTGTTATTTCATTAAAATGAACGCAAAAACAAACCGCATTAACCTACTTTTGCTTTGTGCCGTGGTTGTGTCCGCAACTGCATGCAACAGCGGCAATAAATCCAACGAAGCAGATTCATCAACCAAAACAAGCAACGTGTCACTAAACCCTAAAGATTTCGAGAAAACCATAGACGGTAAAGAAACCAAACTCTTTACCCTCCAAAACAAATCCGGCGCAAAAGCCCTGATCACCAATTACGGTGGCCGGCTGGTGAGCATGTATGTTCCCGACAAGGATGGCAACCTCACCGATGTTGTTGCGGGCTTTGATGACGTTACCGGCTTTAAGGAGTCTGCCGAACCTTATTTTGGTGCCACCATCGGCCGTGTGGGTAACCGCATCGCTAAGGGCAAGTTTACACTCGATGGTAAAGCCTACACGCTATTTACCAATGATGGTCCAAACACCCTGCATGGTGGAAAAAAAGGCTTTCAGGATGTCGTTTGGGAGGCGAAACAAGTCGATGATCATACCCTGGAGCTGCACTACCTTTCCAAAGATATGGAAGAGGGATTTCCAGGCAACCTGGATGTGAAGGTTACGTACGAATTACAGGATGATAATGCTTTAAAGATCAGCTATCATGCAACAACAGACAAAAACACCGTAGTAAACCTTACCAACCATGCTTTCTTTAACCTGAACGGTGAAGCCAGCGGCAGCATCCTGGGTCATACGGTGCAGATCAAAGCGGATAAATACACCCCTGTGGATGCAACGTTGATTCCGACGGGAAAAATCGAAGCCGTAGCTGGTACACCACTTGATTTCACGAAAGCAGAAACCATCGGCGCCCGCATTGAAGACAAACACCAGCAACTGCAGTATGGTGCAGGTTACGACCATAACTACGTGTTAAATCAACATGGTGCAAATGACGTTGTCGCAAGTGTTACCGGCGACAAAACCGGCATCATGATGGAGATCTATACCGAGGAGCCTGGATTACAGTTTTACAGCGGTAACTTCATGAAGAGCAAAAACGTTATGAAAGGTGGCCATAAGGATGATTACCGTACGGCATTCGCCATGGAAACGCAACATTTCCCGGATTCACCAAATCAACCGGCTTTCCCTTCCATCACTTTGAAGCCTGGGGATACCTACCAGACCAGCACCACATACAAGTTCAGCGTAAAAAAATAAAAATGGCCCGAAAGGGCCATTTTTATTTTATATCAGCATGCCAGGTGGATTTAGGCATCCAGGGGTAAAGTAAACCAGAAGGTACTGCCCTTCCCCGGGCTGCTGTCCACGCCAATTTGCCCTTTGTGTCGCCTGACAATCTCCGAGGCGATGTACAAGCCCAGCCCCAGGCCAGAATACTGCCCCGAGCTGATATCCGCACGGTAAAAACGGTCGAATAAATGTGGTAACTTATCCTCTTCTATTCCAGGCCCCTGATCGGTCACCGAAACCTTTACATCCCCATCAACTTTGGCAATGTTAATCCAGATCTTCCCGGTGCCATGTGCATACTTCATTGCATTGTTTACCAGATTGATCACCACCTGTTGAATGCGTTCAGAATCGGCCTCCACCTCCTGGTCCAGGTCGCCGCTGGTGATGATCTCGAAGATCCCTTCTGCAGCTACATGCAAACAACAATCATCTACGGCGCTGCCAATGCGGAACCGGGTCTTTTTCAACCGGAGCTGTCCCTCCTTAAGGTTGTTCACGTTCAGCAGATCATCAATCAGGTGGGTGATCTTATGCATACTTTTATTCGCCTGCGTAATCAGGCTGGCCGCTTTAGGACTTTGTCCCTGCTTCATGGTATCCAGCAGCTGCAGGGAAGCCTTCAAAGCAGTAATTGGTGTCCTAAGTTCATGACTGGCAATGCTGATGAAGTCATCCTTATCCCGCTCCGCAAGTTTCTCCTTCGTAATATCTGTGATCGTACCCAGGATCTTTGTCGGTTGGCGCCCATGCTCAAGGGAGGGCTTGCCCTGCAAATACACCCAGCGCACCACGCCATCCAGGGTTCGGATGCGACCCTGAAAGTCAATGGTAGATTCTTTGTTGATGTTTGCCAGAAGCTCCCGGAGCCTTTCGCCATCTTCTTTCAGGAACTGACGTAACAATCGCTCCCTATTCCATGCTTTTACCGGCTCTTGGATACCAAACAGTTGCTTGAAGCCGGTAGTATGCATAATAGAACCATCCTCCAGATCAAGTTCCCATACGGCCATCCTTGAATTCTCCAGCGCCATGCTCAAACGCTTTTCCGTTTCCTCCAGGTTCTTCTGATAACTGAAGTCGTCCAGTACCGTATAAGCAAAATATTCCTGGTCCTGCTGGAACAATACCGTTGTAACGTGGATCCAGGCCAATGATCCATCTTTACGGACCAGGCAGGCATCCAGTTTAAAGTAGGGCTTTCCGTGTTTCCACATGGCGTCCTGCAGGTCTTCCCAATGGTGCACCACATCTTTACAGGCGTAATCCATGATTTTGGTGCCCACGATCTCCGCTTCCGAAAAGCCAAGTAACTCGACCAATGCGCGGTTTACCTTTAAAATCTCCAGATCTGAATTGATGATCTTACTTGCGGCAGAGGTATGGTCAAATACACCTTCAAACCTGCCATTACACTCCTCAAACTTATTCTTATAATCCGTTTCCGGCTGCTGTTCCTTCATAAAAAATTTCTTGGGAATAGAATAACAAAAAAATATTTCGTTGGTTTCTAATGGACCATGAAAACAGCAGACATCAAGAGCCAGCACTATAGCTTAGGCAACCCCAATTTGCACGTGATTGAAGCCGGACCGGCAGCGGGAACACCAATTATATTCTTGCATGGCTTTCCCGATTTCTGGTATGGCTGGAAGGATCAGATCGCTTATTTTGCCGATCGCGGCTATCGCGTGATTGTACCCGATCAACGCGGATACAACCTTAGCGGGAAGCCACAAGGCATCAAGGCTTATCGCTGCAACCACTTAATGGAGGATATCTGCAGCCTGATTGAAGTGCTGGGCTTGAAAGAAGTGCATCTTGTGGGCCACGACTGGGGTGGGATTGTATCCTGGTTACTCGGCATCTATCACCCACAACATTTTAAAACCATCACCATCCTGAATGCCCCGCATCCTGGCGTTCTCCGTAAACGGATATCTCCAAAGCAGCTCCTCAGAAGCTGGTACATATACCTTTTTCAACTGCCCTGGATCCCGGAATGGCTTTTCGGACGAAACAACTTTAAACTGCTTCGTAAAAGTATGCTGAAGATGGCGCTGCCCGGAACCTTCAGCACATCAGATATGGAACGTTATACGCAGGCCTGGAAAGGCAATCTCAGGACCATGATCAACTGGTACCGTGCCATCAGACGCAGTAAGGAATTCCGGGATAATCTGAAGACACCAAAAGAGGTCTCACTGCCCTTGCTGATGCTTTGGGGAAAACAGGACCTCTCCCTGGATTTCTCTTTGGCTGAAGCCAGCATGGACTTTGCAGGTAATGGCGAAATGAAGGCCTTTGCGGATGCTACACACTGGTTACAACATGAAAAAAGCGCGGAGGTAAACCGCGCCATTCTGGATTTTATAAAGAAAGAAGATCGGAAAGAACCAGATCTATAACCCTTTGTGATTAGTTGGTTTTGATGTATCGGTCGCCACAGCCTTCTATACAGTAAATCGGTCCTGCAGGGCTCATGGTTAACTTGCCATCCGCTAAGGAATAGGTGTATTTCTGCTCAGTTTTATCTGCTTTCATCAGCACCAGCGTTTCGCTGTCCTTGATAACGTAACTAACATACCCTTCAAAGGCATTGCCCGCCAAACTGCCGTCTTCCTTAAATTCTACGACAACCTGTTTTTTTACAGGCTTCCAATCTACTTTACCAGATCCTTCGCTCGCCCAGCTTTCGCTTAGCTTCCACTTCCCCGGAAGTGTGTTACGGTCAAGTTTTGCATCCTCCTTATCACAGGCAGCAAAGAATAGCATTAGAACAATAGAGAGTAATTTAATTGCATTTTTCATACACGTTAATTAGATGGTGATTTTATATTTAAACATACGAGTTTAAAGTAAAAAGCGCTACAGCCATTTAGCTTTTTTCAACCAGGAGTTTGTCGCAGATAAGCTGACTGAACGTCTCCTTTGACTTCCCTTTGATCTCCACCTGCATACTACCATCAAAGGGTTCCTTAGCCACAACGCTGATCTGATCTCCCAGGAGAATGGAACGACCGTTTAAAAAACGCAGGAAACTTTCCGAAGAGTCCGAAACCGCTTTCAAGGTCAGTTCTTCCGCTGGGGAACATTGGCTCAGTGGTACGTACGAGGGTTCAATTACTGCCCCGTTTTTATCCGGAATGGGCGAGCCATGCGGATCAAACTTGGGGTAACCCAATAGCGCATCCATTTTCTCGAAGAACAAAGGTGATTTGATGTGTTCAATCTGTTCGGCAATTTCATGTACCTCTTCCCAGTTGAAATCCATTTTCTCCACCAGGAACATCTCTGTAAGCCGGTGCTTGCGAATCACCATCGCAGCTTCGCGTTTCCCCAGTGCCGTCAATTTCACTGGCTTATAACTCTCATAGGTGATCAGGTCCTTCTCCACAAACCGCTTCATCATGCTGTTCACCGTAGGCATCTTGATCCTTAACCGCTTGCTCAGCTCATTGATGCTCACCTCATCCTCCGTATTCGCAAGGCTAAGTAAAGCTTTCAGATAATTTTCTTCAACAACAGAATACATAGACCAAAATTACACAATCTACCGCTTGTAAGTTTATTTTAAACAAAACTATTGTTAGACTTGTCTAACAATATATATTTGTACTTCTAATAACTGATATAACATGAAGCTAAAAACCTTACTAGTCTTATACTTATTATTATTAACCCTATATGTATTTGCACAGCAAGGGCAGTTGCGTGGACGTGTCACAGCACCAAGCGGTAGTGGCATTGAACATGTTACCCTACATCTTCCTGCACTGAAGCAGAAAATACAGGCTGACAGTCTAGGCTACTTTTTCTTAAAAGACCTGAAGCCTGGCCGCTATACACTGCGGCTAAGTACAGTGGGCTATGTCAATCAGCAACTGGAGGTTTCCGTAAGCGACAGCCTGCCACAGGATCACCATATCATCCTGCAGCCTCAGGGCAATGACCTGGATGAGATTGTCGTATCGGGAACCATGAAGGCGGTCTCAAAGCTCAACAGTCCCGTTCCAGTAGAGGTATACACGGCAAAGTTCTTCCGGGCAAACCCCAACCCATCAATATTTGAAAGTCTTCAGAATATTAACGGCGTGCGCCCGCAGCTCAATTGCAACATCTGCAATACTGGCGACATCCACATCAACGGACTGGAGGGGCCGTATACCATGATCCTGATCGACGGTATGCCGATTGTAAGCGGTTTATCTACCGTATATGGTTTAAGTGGCATCCCGCAGTCGATCATTGACCGGGTAGAGATCGTAAAGGGGCCCGCCTCCACCTTATACGGAAGTGAAGCCGTAGGCGGCCTGATTAACATCATTACCAAAAAACCGGAAGACGCGCCGCGTATCTCGGCCGATGTCTTTGGCACGAGTTGGGGCGAAATAAATACGGACATCGCGGCACGACTCCAGGCGGGCAAAACTGCAAGTTCCTTACTTGGCATCAATCATTTTATTTACGACAACCCTATCGACAACAATAAGGATGGCTTTACGGATGTTACCCTGCAGCACCGCGTTTCTGTGTTCAATAAATGGGATTTTCAACGGAAACAAAACCGCCAGTTTTCCATCGCTGGCCGCTATGTGTATGAAGACCGCTGGGGTGGCGAAATGAAATGGGAGAAAAAGTACCGCGGTGGCGATGAAGTGTATGGTGAAAGTATCTACACCAGTCGCTGGGAAGTTTTCGGCAATTATCAGCTGCCCCTGCGCGAAAAGCTTTTTTTCACCTTTAGTGCAAATGCCCATGACCAGAACAGTGTATATGGTAATCTGAACTACCAGGCCCAGCAGCAGATCGGTTTTGCGCAGCTTACCTGGAACCGCCGCCTGGGCAGGCATGATCTGCTTGGTGGACTGGCCTATCGCTACACCTTTTACGACGACAATACCCCGGCTACCGCCGCAGCAAGCGACATCAACATCAACCGGGCTTCTCATATTAATCTTCCTGGTGCGTTTGTACAGGATGAAATCAAACTCGACACGAACAACACCTTGCTACTGGGCCTTAGATACGACTACAGCTCCATTCATGGCAGTATTCTTACACCCCGATTAAACTACAAGTGGAATTCCGATGATCAGCACAACATTTTGCGGCTGAGCTTTGGCAATGGCTTCCGCGTAGCCAATGTTTTCACGGAAGATCATGCCGCATTAACCGGTGCCCGGGATGTGGTCTTCATCGACGACCTCAAACCGGAAACTTCCTGGAATGGTAATATTAATTTCGTAAAACGAATGTACAGCCCCGGGGGTGGCATATTCGGCCTTGATGCAACCGCATTCTACACCTGGTTCAACAACAAGATCATTGCCGATTATGAAACGGACGCAAATAAGATCATCTACAATAATCTGGATGGCTATGCCGTATCAAAAGGAGTTTCCCTGAATGTGGACCTGAGTTTAAAAAACGGGCTGAAGTTCCTTGTTGGCGGTACCTTGATGGACGTTTACAGCAAACAGCAAGGTGTTAAGATCAAGCAGCTCTTTACGGAGCATTTCACCGGCGTATGGAACATCGGCTATAAACATGAAAAGTCAGGCATTCAAATCGACTACACTGGAAACGTTTATGGCCCGATGCGGCTTCCACTTTTAAGTGATGCCGATCCACGTAAGCCGGTTTCTCCATGGTGGAGTATACAGAATGTGCAACTTACGAAGAGCTTCCGCAATGGCATAGATCTTTACGGAGGCGTAAAGAACTTGCTGAACTGGACACCAAACAAGGGAAATCCCTTTCTGATCGCCCGCTCACATGACCCTTTCGACAAGCAGGTGCAGTTTAATGAAGCAGGCCAGGCGATGGTGACTCCGGAGAACCCCTATGGCCTGACCTTTGATCCTTCTTACGTGTACGCACCAAATCAAGGGATCCGATGGTTTTTCGGCATTCGCTATCAGCTTAAGAACTGAAACTAACGACCATCGCCGTCGAGCAGGTTACCAAAGCCACCTAAGATGCTGCCTTCCTCCTTGCGGTTTACCGTGCCGTACTGCAAAATCCGTCCGGCAAGCCTGCTGATCGGAAGTGACTGGATCCAGACCTTTCCGCTGCCACGTAGCGTAGCGAAGAACACACCTTCTCCACCGAAAATGGTATTCTTAATGCCGCCAACAAACTCAATATCATAGTCGATGCCGGAAGTAAATGCCACCAGGCAGCCGGTGTCGATCTTCAACGCTTCACCATACTGGATCGTTCTTTCCAGTACGTGCCCTCCGGCATGCATAAAGGCCATACCGTCACCTTCCAGCTTCTGCATGATGAAGCCTTCACCGCCAAACAGGCCAGTACCAAGTTTTCGCTGAAAAGCGATACTCACACTTACCCCTTTTGCGGCACAAAGGAAAGCATCCTTCTGGCAGGTGATCCTGCCGCCAAGCTGATGGAGGTCGATCGGGATGATCTTTCCCGGATAAGGCGAAGCAAAACTCACCCGCTTCTTGCCGTAAGCTACATTCGTGAAAGCCGTCATAAAAAGGCTTTCACCAGTGAGCAGGCGCTTTCCTGCGCTGAAAAGCTTACCCAACAGCCCATTGTCCTGCTGGCTCCCATCCCCAAAGATGGTCTGCATCTGTATCCCTTCGTCCATCATCATAAAGGCTCCGGGCTCCGCAATTGCTGTTTCATTAGGGTCCAGCTCAACCTCTACATATTGCATTTCTTCACCATATACATGGTAGTCAATTTCATGATTGCTGATCATTTTATTCTGTTTTGATGGAAGGAAAAATACAAATAAATTCAAGCACATTTCCAAGTGTTCAACATCACGTCGAAAAAGAATTTTAAGGACGAGGACTATAGCTAAACCCACCTCATGAATTTCTTGAAACCGAAATCAACAAAGAGTCCTTAAATCAGTGGAATTTGCCATTCAATATTTAAGCGAATAGCTGCTTTCATCAAAACCGTTATACTGATTGTTTTATAGGTACATTCCTTCAAAAGAAAAATCCTAAGATTATTGATGCTAATAGTTTTAACTCATACCCTCCTAGAAGATTAATGCCAAGGTCAGACCTTTTAAAGTCATCTTCATTGTTGCCGCCGATTTTTACATCACGATCTTCACTCTCAGTCTGCCCAGTTGAAGTGATTGTCAATTCGCTTTTATATTTTCCTGATAGTGCCACTGCTGCATATGGACCAGCGCCTATATAGAAACCATTTATATTGTAGAGGGCGTCTATAGGTACCTCTAAATACATGATATTCAATCTTGCTGATCCGGTTAGTAGTGGACGGTCCTAATCACCAGTTAACCTAAGCTTAACAGCTACTTTATTTAAGAACTGGATCTTTGCGGCATAAAAACGAAATGGTTTCGTAATGCAACAAACAGGATCTATAAGTATAATGAAGCAAGCATTTACCAGGAAAAATCTCAATAAATTTAATAATACAGCAAGGCTAATTACCTTCTCAGCCTTAGCAACCTTGGGCCATATGCCGCTACTAGTTCAGGCATCTTTGAAAATGCCAGTGATTATCAGCCAACAACAAGAGATCATCACCGTAAAAGGGATGGTCAAAGATGGAAAGGATGGATCACCTATTCCAGGGGTTACCATAAGTAATCAAAACCGGAAAGCACTTGGCGCGACAAATGGAAATGGTGAATTCAACATCAGGGTAGCTAAGGGAACAGAGCTTTCGTTTAGTATGATTGGCTATACTGCTCAGAAACAAGTAATAAACAGCGATCAGCAAAATTTAGTAGTTACACTTGTTAGTGCCGACAACGAACTGAACGAAGTAGTAGTAACTGCCTTAGGAATAAAAAGAGAGGAAAAGTCTCTAGGATACAGTATTACGAAGGTTGAAGGAAAAAGCATCTCTGATGCACCATCAAATAACTGGTCAGACGCGCTCAAGGGCAAAGTGCCCGGATTAAACTTAACTCAAGGTGGTTCAGGCCCGTTTAACAGTACACGGATCAACCTACGCGGAGACCGTTCACTGAAACCAAATGGCAATGATGCGCTGATCGTCATTGACGGGGTTCCGATGGCATCAGGAATTGTTACTTCGGGAGTAAACGATGCATATGGCGCTGTTTCAGCAGGGGGTGACAATGATATTCCAATTGATTTTGGTAATGGTGTTTCCGACCTTAATCCAGATGACATTGAATCCGTAACGGTATTAAAAGGTGCGGCTGCTGCTGCACTTTATGGTAGTCGTGCAAATAACGGTGCACTTATCATTACAACCAAGTCTGGCAAGGCAAGAAAAGATGGACTTGGTGTGAGTTTCAACTCAAATACAAGTTTCAATGATATCTTACGATGGCCAGATTACCAATATGAATATGGACAGGGCGTTCAAAACAGAAATGCAGCAGGTGAGCTATATTATTCCTACGGTGCATCAGAAGATGGGCCAAACACCGGAAGTACATCAAGTGCATGGGGCCCAAAATTCGCAGGTCAAAGCTTTTTCCAATATGACCCAGTTACTGAAGCGCAAGGTGCAACCAGAACACCATGGGTTCCATACAAGGAAAATAGTATAAAGAACTTCTGGAGAACAGGATACACCATTCAGAACAGCGTATCACTTGATGGTGGTAATGAAAGTTTTACTGCCAGAGGTTCGGTGTCACACACAAAAAATGAATGGATCATGCCTAATACCGGTTTTGAAAGGCTGGTGGCATCCCTAAATACAAACTTGAAGCTTTCAGACAAGTTAAAGCTGAATGGGAAGTTTAATTACACCAACAAATCAAGTGACAACTTGCCCGGAACTGGTTATAATAATCAAAGTATAGCCTATTTCATGATCCTTCAAAACCCAAACGTTAGCCTGGACTGGTATAAACCTCGATGGATGAAGGGTCAGGAGCAATTACAACAATTACATCCTTTTAGTTCCTATATCGAAAATCCGTACCTGATTGCATACGAGATGACCAACAGTATCAATAGTCACAATATTGACGGTAACCTTCAAGGTGTTTATTCCTTCAATAAAAAGTGGGATTTGATGTTTCGATCGGGAATTAGTACCCGGGAGGACCAAATCGAGCAAAAGCGAAATTTCGACACAGCAAACTTTCCATTAGGATACTACAAACAACAAGATGTCAGCTTTTTTGAGTCAAACACGGATGCATTACTGAGCTTTACGGATAAAATTACACCAAAGCTAGATTTGCGTGCCTCAATTGGAGGCAATCTAATGAGCAGAAGTGTAAAAGTGAACAACTCCATTGCCAGAGGCTTGCTCTTACCTGGCGTTTATAAATTGTCTAATGCCCTAACATCACCAATTGCAGAAAACCAGCTTACGGAAAAAGAAATTAATAGCGTTTACGGTTTTGTAAACTTTGGCTGGGATGGCAAAATCTTTTTAGATGTGACCGGCCGGAACGACTGGGCATCGACCTTGCCATCAGGCAATAACTCGTATTTCTATCCTTCGGTGAGTACCAGTTATATTCTGAGCGATATATTTCAACTACCCAAGGCCATCTCCTATGCAAAGTTAAGATTATCTTGGGCACAGGTTGGTTCAGATACCGATCCTTATCAAACTCGCAAATACTACGGTACCTCAAAATTTCCAGGTTCCGCTGAAGCGCCGAGTGTATTACACAACGCTGCCTTGAAACCCGAAAAAACCAACTCCTGGGAGGCAGGTATCAACTTCTCGCTTCTAAATAATCGCATTGACGCAGACCTAAACGTTTATACAACAACAACCAGAAACCAGGTGCTTTCCGTACCTCTTGATATTACCACTGGCTTTAGTCAGGCCTGGATCAATGGCGGGGTGATTCGAAACCGCGGTATTGAAGTAATGCTAAGCCTGAAACCAGTGGTATCGGCAAATTTCAACTGGACTTCCACCCTCACCTGGTCCAAAAACCAGAACAGGGTGCTCGAACTAAGTGAAGACATTGAAGGCTATCAGCAAATTATTGCATCAAGTGGAGCTGGTGCCGTTCAGACTATTGTGACCAAAGGCGGTTCCACTGGGGATCTTTGGGGCTTTGGATTGGTTAGAAATGATGCAGGCCAAGTATTGTTTGATGCCAAAACCGGCCTTGCAGTACGTCCTACACAAAAAGTTAAAATCGGCAATGCCTACGCAGATTGGAAAGGTGGTTTTAATAACGAATTTAGATACAAGAACCTGACCTTGGGTGTTTTGATCGACGGACAGTATGGTGGAATTGTGTATTCTCAAACACATCATAAGCTTACGGAAACCGGTAAGTTAAAGCATACTCTTGCCGGCCGGGAAGAAGGTGGCGTAATCGGAGAAGGCGTAGTACAGAACGCTGATGGGTCCTTCTCCCCGAATACAACCCGGGTTCCAATTAACACCTGGTATGCTGACTATTATCGCCGTGCAAACGTTGAAACAAATAGTTTTGATGCCTCTTATCTTAAATTGAGAGAAGTACGGCTGGAGTATAGACTTCCAAAAAGCTTCTTAAACAAGGTTAAAATCTCCGGTGCCAGCGTTGCCCTATATGGAAGGGACCTGGCCATGATTTCTAAGTTCCCAATATTTGATCCTGAAACGGCAGCCTTCAATGGTTCCAGTATTATGCCTGGCGTGGAAATGGGACAGATGCCAAGCACCAGAACCTTTGGTTTAAACCTGCGCTTAACGCTTTAATCTATTTGATCATTAGGCTTTAGCCTTTACTAATACTTAAAATGAAAAAACATATAATCGCTGCTGCTCTGATTCTAAATACTTTGGTGATTTCATCTTGCACCAAGGACTTTGAAAACCTGAATACTAATCCAAACTTGATTGAAAAAGTAACCCCGGCCAGCTTGCTTACACCAACGGTATACGGCATGAGTACTTACTTTACTGTGCGAAGCAATGACTTTACCTGGCAGCTTATGCAGGTTGGACTACCAAATCCAAGTGTCGCTCTTGGTATTCACCGCTATGATGTCTCTGAGTCAGCGGGAAATGGGACCTGGAATACCACCTATCGTTACCTGCGAAATATCAGAGAAATGGAGGCTGCTGCTGACGCATACCAGCAGCCTATCTATCGAGCTGTGGCCGTGACTTTGAAAGCCTACATTGGGGGGATTCTTACGGATAGTTTTGGTGATGTCCCCTTTTCAGAAGCATTGAGGGCAGAAGAGAATATCGAAAAGCCAAAATTTGATACGCAACAGGAAATATATACTTCGCTGATTCAACAACTCGAACAGGCAAATATGATCTATGCCGAAGAAGGTGTAATGAGCGGAAATGACCTGCTTTACAATAATAATAAAGCCAACTGGCGTAAGTTCAACAATTCTTTACTGATGCGAATGCTACTTCGGGTATCCAAAAAACCCGAATTTGATAGCTATAATCGCATAAATACTATGATTGCAGATCCTGCTAAGTACCCTGTATTCAACAGCAATAATGAAGCGGCGATCGTTAAAATTTCCGGGATTGCACCCTATGACTATGCATGGAGTCGTCGTCAGGACTATGTAAATGCTACCGCAATGGGCGAGTTCTTCGTCAACATGTTAAACGATCTGGAGGATCCAAGAAGAGCGCTGTTTATGACCAAAGCCAGCAGAATTGAAAATGGTACTGCTATAGACATTGGCTACAAAGGTATTCCCTCAGGTCACTCAGGAGACGCTTCACAATTCAACTACACCCCAAGCACTCCAAATGGAGATTTAATGTACCCAGCTGCTGTTGGTACAGAAATATTGGAGGTTATGATGAGTTATGCAGAGGTGGAGTTTATCAAAGCCGAGGTTGCTTTAAAAACCGGTAATCTGGCAGCGTCTCAAGAAGCCTACGAGAAAGCTGTTACCGCCTCCATTACTCAATGGAAAAATGGCCAAATGCCTGCCGACTATTTCATGAACGAAAAGGCAACCTTTAACGGGACCTTGGAACAGATTATGAATCAGAAGTATTTAGGGCTGTTTTTTAATGACTATCAGCAATGGTTTGAATACCGACGTACTGGATTTCCAAAGCTGCCAACAACCCCTTACATGATTCATGATGGTGTAATGCCAAAACGCTTTATGTACCACAGTGATGTACGGCAGTTTAACCCTGAAAATTACAAAATTGCAGCTGATCGTATTGGCGGGGATAATGTCATGACCAGAGTTTGGTGGGAACAGTAATGTTAATCCATGATGGAGCTTGCTAAACACATGAAAATATTAATCATTGCCCGAATTATGAAAACTATTTTAAATCCAATTATCTGATGATTCATGAAATGTAAATTTGCCACCTAACGGCCTGTAGCTAAGTGACAAAGTTTACTGGTTAGTGGTTCTTATTATATCACAAGGCGCCCTGCATTTATCGCAGGGCGCCTTGCTATTTTGGGCCAAAATCGGCTAATCACTAATACATAACTAAACTAGTTGCTGCAACCAATTTGGTCTACTTAGCAGAATTCTTTATCACAATTTCTTCTTGAAATGTGCAACTTAGATCAATGTTACCAGCAATAGATCAGGCAATTAATGAAACAGTTAAATAAGCAATTCTTTGTTAACTATCTTAAATCAGTTAACATAAAGATAATGCGACATTAATAATCTGATAACCTAATTTTGTCAGATCAAGTGCTTAGAATGAAAAAAGAGAAACTTACCCCCTCAGTGAAAACCTCCAGGAAAGCTGTTAGAAAAGAACTCAAGTCAAAGTTGAACCTGGAACTTACAGCTATAGTTAAGGACTTAGCACCAAGTTCAAAAAAGCTTGAAAAGGCAATCAAAGAAAGTGCTAAAGAATTAGCTAAGATATTGGCTGCAAAAGTGAATACTGAAGGAAAACACGAAGTGGCTTCTGAAGGATAGCGCAATAATATTGTTTCCAGCGGCACCAGTGGATTTTAAAAAATGCTCCGAGATACATGGATTATTGCTTATAAAAAAGTACTTATAATGGATGCTGAAAAGATACCTGTTTATGCGATTATTGAGCTTTTAATAAGAGTATCCTATTTTCACGCAGATGTTGGAAACTATCTAAGTCATACGATGCAATCTGAATGGATTGTAATCAGGACCTCGAAAGGAATGATAAGTTTTAGCAAGGTGCTGATCGTTGCTCAACTTAAGCACCCTGAGAACATTACAGACCAGGATTTGCTATTTGCTTTGTCTAGTTTTGAGCCTATTTCATCGCCGTCTTAATGTATCGTTTGCCAATCGATGCAGATTGGTCTTTTGTTGTCTTCAATCCATTGGAAGTCCGGCCTTGGAAATTCAGGCAGGGTATTCCCAATTACATCCTTAACTTTGTTATCCCGATCCAAAAGAATAAATGGATTTTCTATCCGGTTATGAAATTCATTTAACGTTACAAATTTTATATCCACGTGTAGAAGCGGATCATCGTATAAACAAATTAATAGCCGCTTTTCGCCAACGTGTTCCCCAGTAAATGCCGAAAGCAAATTTCCAAAGCGTTTGGCATATGCAAGCATCTTTAATTTGTCAGCATTTAAATTATCTCTAGTTATTACTACCAGATCGAGATCCGACCACTTGTCAATTTCGTTAGTAAGCCATGAACCAGCGCCCGCCAATCCAATGATTGTCTGATCATCTTTCAAGACATCGACTACATTCTTTGCAAATTCCTTCTGCATCACGATTTGTTTACTCTGCTAAGATAGGAGTTGTTATATTAGATAAAAGTTATTTTAGGTATGGCTACATGAAAAATTACGATTCCCAGAATGATTGAATTGAGCTTTTCTAAATCGCACGCAAGACAGCCTAAACGCTCAGAGTTATGCATCTATAACCAATTGATTATCAGAAAAGGGCTTGTATAAGTAAGATAAATCAGCACTTCTGTAACTGGCAGAAAGACGAAGGAATTATCTTACAAAACGAAACTTTCTCTTTTGCTGTAATTATGTGATCTAGGATAATTAGCAAAGCCTTTTAGAAATTGTCATTTTCTGAAGTACCAGTGTCTGTTGTGTCTGAAGTATCCGGCTACGTATACCTTACAGACGTTGATGGACGAAAAGGACAAGGACTCATTGTCGTTGATCTTCTCAATGATCAATGCCAGTTGATCACTAGCATAATGACGGAGCCAGATGCCTATTTCTCCTATATTGGACTGCTCCCAGGCAGGTACGTGGCTCGCATAAACTATACGCAAATACGGAAATTGAATTTGCAGCATATTGGTGTAAATACGGAAGGAGACATTATCGATGGGCTGGAATTCAGCCTACGAGATGGGAGCTCAGATCTGAAAAAAAAGAAATGGAACAATCTAGACAATTGAACTAAAAACTGTGCATTAAAAGAGAATACGTAGGTTGGTACGCACTACGCTTTCAATTACTATACCGTTTGAACTTATATTATTGTGGACGTATAAACTTTTTCCTTTTGCTGAAACATCCGCTTACGGAGTTTGTATAATGTCCAGCTTAGATCTGTCTCAAGGAATGAAGGGACATATATAGCTGCCCGAAAATGTGTTTTGGCAAGTTGACAGAACAAAACGGCGTTAATACAATGCCGGTCTCTATTCATGTTCATCATGGCTTAATGGGACGCTATCATGTAGGGCTATTTGTAAACAAATTTCAGCGATTGATGAACCAATAATGAAAGTGCCTATTTTATATTGATTATCCTGTCCCTTTCGAATTTCACCACTTTTCATGATATGAACGAGAAGTGGTTTTTGTATTAAATATGTGAAATAATTTACCTCTTGCCTATCATTTACTTTAAAGGGACCTTTTGCGTCAACATGCGACCAAACAAAACTTAGAATCATGCTTTGCTAAACGGGCCCCTACCGGAGTGCTTGCTTCTGAAGATGCTATTTGTTACTGCAACTAACAGCTTTACCATCTCTTCATAGCCACTTCTCTCGATTTCTATTATATGGAAAATAGTGTTCATTATAATATTCATATTAAATTAACAAAGAGAAAATGAGAAATATTGTAAACTTATGTGGCCATTACTGTGAAATCTATTACTTTTACAACATCCGTATAAGACAATCTACCTCATGATAAATAAATACAATAATGTTAGAACATAGTGGCGCGATAGTTGAAAAAGTAATTAGAAGAGAGGGACATTCCATAACAGACCTGGCAAAACTAACTGGTGTGAATAGACGTTCGATCTATAACTGGTTCTTACAACTACAACTTAAACCAGAAATAATTATAAAAATCGGTCAAGCGATTAAACATGACTTTTCTGTCGAATTCCCTACCCAGTTCATCTCGGAGGATTTCATTGTTGATCCAAGATCGTTTTTAGGGGCGGAAAACCTAGAAAAACTGGATGTTTGGAAAGAAAAGTATCTGGACTTAATGGAACGTTATAATCTACTTTTGACAATCAAGCAAAGTAGCCGTACCTAAACAAAGGAAGCTTAAAGGCTAAATTATAGAACCCACACCTAGTATTTTTTCTTTAACTGAAAGGTTAAGGCACCATGTGCTTGAAATATTAATGCCTGTCTCAAGAAAAGAAGGGTTCCATGCAGATATAGACATCTTGCCTTAAGAGTTTGGTACTAACAAATCTAAAATCGAATTCAGCAGACAATTGTCAGCCATATGAATACCAAAAAACTGCTTAATAAAAAAGCGGATTTTGTAAAATATCGATCTAATGATCCTTTTCTGACAGCAAGCAGCCGTACAATCTCATGATCCTTATTACCTTCACAATCCTTGCTTTACAATTTGTTTGTATTAAACTTATGCTGACTTAACCTGACCAGGATAGTTTTGCGGCAAAACTATAAGTATGAATAAACACCTATTATTTGCTAGCTTATTATTATGCCTTACACAGCTGGCCAGTGCACAAGAGATTGCAAAAGGGACCGTATTCAACGATCTGAACAAGAACGGTAAGTTCGACCGGGATGAAAAAGGCATCTCCGGTGTTGCTGTCAGCAATGGCTTGCAGGTAGTTGAAACCGACCAAAATGGAAAATATCAATTGCCAGTGGGAAAAGATAATATCCTTTTTGTAAGTAAACCCGCCGGATACAGCCTTCCGCTGGACGAGAATAATCAACCAAAATTCTACTACATACACAAACCGGAGGGCGCTCCAAAGCTTAAATATGCCGGTGTACCAGCAACCGGAAAACTTCCTGCTCAACTGAATTTTCCATTGCATGCGGCCAAAGTGGAAACGGAATTCACAGCCTTGGTTTTTGGTGATCCGCAGGCCTATACTCTTGACGAAATGGAGTACTTCAGAAAAGGTATTGTTGCAGAGGCAAAACAAAATCGGGGTGCCACTTTTGGCTTGAGCTTAGGAGATCTCGTCGGCGATGATCTAAGTCTGCACAAGCCATACATTGATGCCATCGCTGAACTCGGCCTACCCTGGTTCAATGTCATGGGCAATCATGATATGAACTACGATGTTACTACAGACTCTTTATCTGACGAGGGATTTGAAGCAGCATTCGGACCGAATAATTACTCGTTCAACTATGGCAATGCCCACTTTATCGTATTGGACGACATTTTGTATCCGAACCCACGTACCGGGAAGGGATACCTCGGCGGGTTTCGTAAAGACCAGCTGGACTGGTTAGCAAATGACCTTAAAGTTGTGCCAAAAGACAAGCTGATCGTTCTGGCATTCCACATTCCGTTGTACCACGAAAATTCCGATGTTTTTCGTAATGAGGACCGCCAGCGTCTGTTCGACCTGCTGCAACCTTTTCCAAATACCCTCTCCCTATCCGCACACACCCACTATCAGACACAGCTTTTCTACAAAGCTGAAGACGGATGGAAACAGGCAAAACCGCACCATGAATATAATGTAGGCACAACCTCGGGTGACTGGTATTCAGGCACCTTCAACAAGCAGGGCGTCCCGAGTTCTACCATGCGCGATGGAACGCCAAAAGGATACATGTTCCTGAAGATTAAAGATAATAAGTACGCCTTTGATTATAAGGTTGCCGGTGAACGCCCAGACTATCAGATCAGGCTCTATGGTACCTCAGTGGTTGCCAGAAAATATGTTACCCGCCACCCGCTATACGCAAATTTCTTCATTGGCACTAAAGATGATCTTGTAGAATACCGTATAGATGGCGCTGAATGGAAAGCAATGAAATACACGACAGACATTGACCCGCATTATACAGCCAATCTATACGAGTATGATGGTGCAACAAGTTTACAGGAAGGCAGACGACCTTCAGACCCGGTAAAGTCAAGTCACTTGTGG
This sequence comes from Pedobacter sp. NEAU-ZC8, assembly GCF_059278965.1. Lineage (NCBI taxonomy): Bacteria > Pseudomonadati > Bacteroidota > Sphingobacteriia > Sphingobacteriales > Sphingobacteriaceae > Pedobacter > Pedobacter sp. NEAU-ZC8. Next base: position 32,138 of record NZ_JCAJXC010000017.1, on the reverse strand, counting down.
CGCGTAAACCTGCCAAAACTAGACGTTGGCAAGCATACTGTTGAAGTTCGTGCCACCGATATGTTTGGCCGGAAACACCTTCAGCAAAAAACCATTGAGGTCCTGGAGAAATAGATCAAGCGCAACATATTAGTAAAAGGCTCCGAATACTGGAGCCTTTTTTATATCTAAATGAACTGATCAACTTCCCGGTAGGCTTCGATAACCCGCAGCTCACCTGCTTTCTCAGGCCTGGAGTTCCCATGTTCCATCCCCATAACTCCTTTATAACCTTTGCTGTGAATGTGCTTAAACAAATTCTTGTAGTGGATCTCACCAGTGGTAGGTTCCTTACGCCCAGGATTGTCCCCAATCTGGATGTAGGCAATCTCATCCCAGCAACGGTCCATGTTCACGATCAGATTACCTTCAGTTTTCTGCATGTGATAAATATCGTACAGGATCTTACAGGAAGGGCTATTTACGGCCTTACATACGTTATAGGTTTCATGGGTCTGTTGCAAGAACAACTCCGGCGTATCACTCAGCGTTTCCAGCACCATGATCAGGCCGGCAGGTTCAAAGATTTCCGCTCCGGCACGCATGGCATCCACAACATTGGCCATCTGAATACCGTAAGGTAGTTTACGTTCATAGAAGCCCGGCACAACGGTCAGCCATTTGGCATTACAGCGTTTCGCCGCTTCCACAGATCGCTTGCAGGTATCAATAAACTTGTCCTTAAACTCCTTTTTTCCGGTGGTCAGTGAGGTCTTCCAGTTATCGCCGCCGTCTACCACGAACACCCCCATGCGCATGCCCAGCTTGGCCAGCAGGTTCCCGATCTTGGTCTGCTCCTCTACCGGACGGTTCAGGTAGCCATTGTCTTCGATCGAACGGAAGCCCTGATCGTACATAAACTGGATCTGATCCAGGAAGTTCTTACCTGCGCTATTGGCGAACATGCCTTCATGCGGGGCATAGTCCAGATTAAAGGTCTTACCTTTTTGCGATGCCGCAAGATTCTCGCTTGCAACCGTTGCTGCATCAGCAGACATGATGGATCCTGCCATCAATGATCCGCCTGCCAGCAGGCTATTTCTTAAAAATTCTCCTCGTTTCATGATGATTATAATTGGTTAATTTACCAGCAGCTTTTTAAATCCACTGGTAAGCGTATCTGCCACACGGCCATCCGGTTTGTGGTAGATGAAATATGCTTCTAAATCTGCTTTCCTGGCAAATGCCATTGCCTGCTCCACATCCATCGCCATCAGCGCATTATCGTACCCATCCGCAGTAATGGCATCCCTGGCATACACGGTTACGCTGATCATGCGGTTTTCCAATGGGTAGCCCGTCTTCGGGTTGATGAGGTGGCTGATCTTCCCATCTTTATACTTCAGGTATTTGTTAAAGTTCCCGGAAGTCGTGATTGCACCTTGCTTAAGCTCCACAATATGCCGAAAGGCCGCAGCCCCTTCCTTCGCTTTCAGACTTGCATGCTCCGGAACAGGACCTTCAATGCCAATCCTATAACCGCTGCCATCCGGCTTAGGGCCATGAACAACCACTTCCCCACCGATTTCGACCATGTAAGACTGAATACCCCGCCGCTTCAAAAATCCCGCGACCTGATCAACACTATAGCCCTGCGCAATACCATTCAGGTCGATGCGTATCTTAGGATCCGCTTTGTAGAGCATATTCCCCTTCAGTTTAAGCTTGCTCATACCCACCTGCTTTAAGGTTTCACGCACCTCACTGCTGTCCGGAAAGCCTTGCACCGCAACTGGTCCAAAGCCCCACAATTGTACAAGCGGAGCAACGGTAATATCAAAGCGGCCAGCGGTTTTGTAATAGATCTCAAAAGACTTTTGAAGAACCGTCCGAAATCCATCGTCCACAAGCAGCTGCCGCCCGGCACTATTGAACTGGTTGATCAATGACCCCGGCTTATACAAAGACATGGAAGCATCAATCTGCTGCAGCAAGCTGTCTACCTCCGCTTTAGATACCCCTTCGGTATCCGCATAATATCGCAGGCTGTACCCTGTACCCTGTGCAAAGCCTGTGATGGTATATAACTGCTGTTCCCCGGATTTAAAAAGAAAGGGGAACAGCAATAACAGACAAATAATGGTTGATCTGTAAATAAGCACCGAAATTCTTTAGATCACCTTCGTTTTCCCCGGTGTTGGAATCGGATATAAACCATTTGCATCCGGCAGTATCCTCGGTTTAGCATCCCATGCCAGCGTTTCCGGGAACAGGCTGTTGTTTGCATTCAAGGCCTCATCCCACTTAATGGTCTGCCCCGAGTAAGTTGCATAACGGCCCATGATTGCGGTCAGACAGCTTTTCGCTCCGCGTTCGGCATCAGCAAACTTGTATTCGCCTTTGCTGATCGCTGCAAATAACTCATCATGTTCCGTCTGGTAGGGGTTTGCATTTCCTTTTGTGGGGTGACTAAAGATCTCTTTTCCGGTATGGTCCCAAAGTATGCCCTGGTTGTTCGCAGAAAGGTAGGTCCTGCCCTTAGTGCCCTGGAAGGTTTCATCCACACGGTTTGCCGTACCTTCGAAATGGCGGCATTGGCTGTAGATCACCGCGCCATCAGCATAAGTAAGCTCTACCGCATGGTTGTCATAAATTTCGCCGTAGTCCTTACCTGTTCTCCAGGCGCGGCTTCCGGTACCCTGGATTGAAACCGGATAGGCATTTTTCGCCCAGTTGGCGATGTCGATATTATGTACGTGCTGTTCTACGATGTGATCCCCGCAAAGCCAGTTGAAGTAATACCAGTTACGCATCTGGTATTCCATTTCTGTTTGTTGTGGCTGACGTGGTTTCACCCATACACCGCCACTGTTCCAGTACACCTGTCCGCCGACGATATCCCCTATCGCACCATCCTGAATGCGTTTCATAGTTTCGCGGTAGTTGGTCTGGTAGCGGCGCTGCAATCCTACCACAACGTTTAATTTCTTCTTTTTGGCAACCTCTGCTGCAGCAAGCACCTTACGGATCCCTGGTGAATCCACGGCAACAGGTTTCTCCATGAACACATGTTTACCTTTGTCTACCGCTTCCTCAAAATGCATCGGTCTGAAGCCCGGAGGGGTTGCAAGTAAAACGACATCTGCCAAGGCAATAGCCTTTTTGTAGCCGTCGAAGCCTACAAACCTGCGATCTGCAGGTACGTCGACCTTATCTTTGAACTTATCACTCAGCAGCTTATAGCTTTGATCCATCCGGTCCTGAAAAGCATCAGCCATGGCCACCAGCTTCAGGTTAGATTTGGTACTTAAAGCCTGGAAAGCAGCACCGGTACCCCGGTCTCCACATCCAATTAGTGCGATCTTTATGGTGTCATTTACGCCGGAGTGTCCTGCAGCAAATGCGAATTGGTCTAGCAGTATGCCGCCGGTTAACAATGCGCCGGCCTTTAAAAAGTCTCTACGTTGACCAGATAATTTTTCGTTTTCCATTCTGTTAATATTTGGTTTTTAGTTTTAATAATCAGGAATTGCTGGGGTATCATAATACTTCTTGATCTCTGCTTCCGAGGGCTGCACCGCCGGGCGCACCAGGCGCATGCCAATGAAGGGCGCTTCCGGGAACCACCAGTTGCTCTTTGGGATCTGTGGATCAATCTGCTTCCATGCCGGATCAGATGCCAGACGCGCCGCGGAACGAAGGTCTTTCGCCACATCTTCATACGAGCCTCCTCTGATCACATGGGCGTAGAGCTTGTCCGGCACATTTACCGGGTCCTGCTGACCATCTTTTACACTGGCGTAATAGTCGGCCTGATACTGGTCGTAAGTCCATTCCGCCACGTTGCCGTACAGGTCATAGATGCCCCATTTGTTCGGCTTCTTCTTGCCCACCTGCTGGGATTTCCCGCCGCTGTTATCCTTATACCAGGCATATTCACCCAAGGCAGCTGCATCATCACCAAAAGCATACTCGGTGGTACTGCCTGCCCTGGCGGCATACTCCCATTCTGCTTCGGTTGGTAAACGGTAAAAAACACCAGTCCTGGCATAAAGCCATTTACAGTACTGGATGGCATTGTAATGTGTCATGGCCAGTGCCGGATGGTTTTCCTTACCCATGCCGAAGGTCATATCCAAATAAGGTTTCGTGGGCCGCGTTACCGCATCCACATTCGCCGGCACAGCGCCAATGCTGTGTGTCGTTTCATAGTCCTTATACAGGAAAGCTTCATACAGGTCCCAGGTCAGCTCATGCGTACCCATCCAGAATTCGCTGATCCTGACCTTATGCACCGGCTTCTCGTCGGGATTGCCCTTGTTGCTGCCCATCATAAATTCACCAGCCGGTACCGGCTGCATGGAGAAGGACAGCTTCGTCCCATTGATCTCTTGCACGTAAGGCTTCCCTTTCTGCTGTGCATAGCAGAAAGAGGAAGCCCACATGAACGTTAATACACCAAAAATTCTTATTCTCATCGGCAGTCTAATCGGATTTAATATCCGGGGTTTTGTATCAGTTGATTATTTCTATTGATTTCGTCACGGCTAAAAGGCCTGAAGTAGATTTTGTCCTCCCACTTGCGATTCTCCTGGGCGGTTTCTACCGTAGGCGTATAGGTATAGTTATAAATGGTCTCATCATGGCGGTATGGCGCAGAAAGTGTCTGTCCAGGCTTGAACTTACCGGTCACCTTGATATAGGTTGTTTTACGGCCAAGGGTCTCCGGAGCAATCATCCAGCGGCGTGCATCATGGTAGCGCTGCTCTTCATATACCATCTCAATGCGGCGCTCATGACGATAAGCATCTCTTAAAGCTGTGCCGCTTGCGGTGATCGCAGGCATCCCTGAACGGTAGCGAATTCTGTTGAGCCATAAAAGTGCCTCAGTCTCCTGACCAAGTTCAATACTGGCTTCCACATAGTTAAACACGGCTTCCGTGTAGCGGAAGAAAGGCCATGGCACGAACTGTGGATTGGAAGCTTCTATGATGTTCGGATCCGGATCAATAAACTTGTGGGTGTAATAACCGGTCCAGCTGCCGTTCCAGTTTTCAATAGAACTGCCACGGGTATCAAGACCTTTGAAAGTAATTACATTGGAACCCTCTTGCAGGTCGTATTCACCAGTCTGGATCTGATTTGCAGGGTCTACATTCCCCGACACCAGGTTCCGCGGTTTCCAGTCTGCCCCATCATACAGGATCGTGGCATAGAAGCGTGGATCTCTGTTCAGGTAAGGTCTGGCTTTCTGCGCAGGATTGTTCCAGCTGAAAGGTGTACCGTCGAGCATTTCGTAATCGTCCACAAGTAAACCGATAGGCGTATTTCCGGCCCAGTTGTGATAACCGTTAGGTCCGTTTGCACGACCATAGCGCATGTCACTGCGATCAATAAAATAGCGGGCAAAAATCAGCTCTGTTGCTGCCGAGGCATCAACGCCTGGCGCCTTGCTGCCGCCACCCATTGCTATGCTTTTATAGTTCATACGTCCTTCTTCCGGTGTCACTGGAGCTGTAAGGTTTAATTTATAACCAGCACCTGCATCAAGAACTGCCTTGGCAGCAGCTTGCGCCGCAGTCCAACGAGCAGTTCGGTCACCTGAAAGATAGCCAAGAAACTCTGGATTTGCAAAACCGGCAACCACGGAAGACTTCGTTTTTGCAGTCGGAATATCGTGCAGATCACTCGCGGCATACAGCAGCACACGGGATTTTAAGGCCATTGCAGCCATGGCGGTTGTCCGGCCTTTTTCCATGGTACGTCCATTCAGATAACCGATCGCTTTCTCGCAATCGGCAAGTATAAAGTTCACACACTCCTCATAAGTGGCCCTTTTAACCTGAAAATCATCATTTAAGCCGTAGCTCTTTGAAATCAGCGGTACACTTCCATAATAGCGGAGCAGCTGCTGATAGAAGTAACCGCGAAGAAAATAAGCCTCCCCAAGCAATTTGTCTTTAACATTCTGGTCGGAGATACCGTTCTCCCCGCCTTCCAGTCTTTCAATAACAATGTTACATGAACGGATGCGATTATACATCTGATTGTAGCCATAAGTTTCATCCACCCAGCCCAGGGTAGTCGGGTTAATGGTACCCGCATTGATCAGGTCGATGCCCCGGTTAGGGTGCGTGAACATGGATTCATCTGATAATGACGAAAGCATTTGTTCATCAAATCCACCCACATCCAGACCGTTGTAGATCTCGGTTACAAAGCCTTGTGCTAAGGCTGGATCCTGCCAGACCAGCTCTGCGGAGATCTGGTTAGGCGGCTCGACTGCCAGGAAGTCTTTTTTGCAACTTGTCGCTACTGTTGCGAGCAGTGCAAGGGCATATAAATAGGTATTTCTATAAATCGGTCTCATAGTAAATTTATTTTCAGTTCGCATTGTTTCTAAAATCCAGCTTTAATCCCTGCATTGATCACCCGCGCTTGTGGATAATATTGAGCACTGGAGTTTGTTGATTCCGGATCCCAGATCTTGATCTTATCCATGGTAAACAGATTCAAGCCATTCGCATAAACTCTCAGCGACCGCAACCCGATCCGCTTGGTAAACTCCGGCGACAGGCTATAACCCAGCTCTACGTTCTTCAGGCGCACATAATTGTTACTGCGGATCCAATAGGTATTTTGCGCGGCATTATTGGTGTCGGTATAGTAGGTCTGCCCACGGTTGGATAGTCTTGGAAACTCACTGCTTGGATTATCTATACTCCAGCGGTTGATGTATGACCACTCGAGAAAGTTTCCGATATCACCCGATTCAGTTAAACCTACAATCTGAACACCGCCGGTAGCACCCTGAATTAATGCGGAGAAATCAAAGTTCTTATAGGTCAGGTTAATGTTCAAACCACCGGTAAACCTCGGCACATTTGTTTTATCCAACCGGATCTGGTCATCACCGTTGATTTTACCATCCCCATTTACGTCCCTGAACTTCATGTCTCCAGGCAATAGCCTGTTCGTTAGGCCGGTGTAGTCAATTGGATTGGCATCAATCTCCGCCTGATCCCGGAATACACCGGTGTATTCATAAGCGAGGCCAGTGCCAGTCGGCATGCCAGTGGAGCGTTGCCATTCTGGTGCACCAGGGGTTTCATCCCAGAAAACGATCTTATTCTTCGCATAACCGCCGTTCACGCTAACCGAGTAACCGAAATCTCCGGAGTGATCCGCATAACCCAACTTAAACTCGAAACCTTTATTATCAACCTTACCCAGGTTCACCGGAGGCAACTTATCAGTGATACCGGAACTTCCCGGAATAGAATTACCCCTGGAGATCAAGATGTTTGTACGTTTGTTATAGAAACCATCCAACTCTAAGGTCAGCTTGTTGTTCAGGAAAGACGCGTCTAAACCGATGTTCGCATTATTTGCAACCTCCCAGCCGAAATCAAGGTTGGGGACGCGGTTTTCAAACAAGGTTTGTGTCAGCTGATCATTGATCACATAGTTTCCAAAACCCATGGTACTTAGATACTGGTATTCTGCAAGTGCATCACCAAAGTATGCCTCAGCGCCCATCTGACCCCAGGATCCACGGAGCTTTAAGTTGTTGACGAAGGAAATGTTGTTTTTGAAAAAGGGCTCTTCAGAGATACGCCAACCCACGGAAATACCGGGGAAAAATCCAAAGCGCTTATCCTCCGGAAAGATGTATGAACCATCTGCGCGCCACAGGAATTCGGCAAGGTACTTCTCTTTGTAGTTGTAACCTACCCTTCCGAAGTAGCTTAACCTTGCCCGGCGGTAAAGGTTATAAGGCTCGTCTGTTGGATTGCTGATCGCTTGTTCTTTATCACTTCCCCCAACAAGTTCCTGCAAGGCCGTTGATAGGAAGTATCTGCGGAAAGCAGAAAAGCCACTGTTATCCACTTTCTCACGGGTAACACCTGCCATGAGGTTAAACTGGTGATCCTTGATCTTTTTGTCATAGTTGATCATACCCATCAGGTTAATGGCCAGCTGATCGCCTGCATATTCCTGCAAACTCGGGTCTGTCCGCTCCGAGCGCACGGAGCCCACCAATACCGGTGTTACCCCGTCGGCCTCAAAGGTCTTCTTGTCCCAATCGTACAAGGTCCATGGGGTTTGCCAGCGCTTGCGTTTACCCCAGAACTTATCGATTGAGGCGGTACCTGTTACTTTCAAACCTTCGACACCCGGGATTTGAATTTCCAGACGGCCAGTAGACTGAAAGTAATCCCGTCTGTCGCGGTCGTATCCGGTAAGGTCCGTTGCAATAACATAGGGGTTGTAACCAAACTCAATATCACGGCCCGGCAAACCATTTGGCCAGACCTCAATCTCGGTTGGCTTACCGCGCATCAGCATCCTGAAGATGTCGCCCGCACCGACCGTAGGAAAATTACGCATCTCCTCACGTCCGGTAATGCCCAGATTGGCCGTAACATATTTATTGAACTTCGATTCCAGATTTACCCTAAAATCATACTGCTTGTAACCGGTAGCAGATTTATTATAATAGCCATCCTGATCCAGGTAGCCCATGGAAACCAGATACTTGGTATTCTCTGTACCCCCATTTACCTGTAAGTTATGGCGTTGTTGCGGCGCCCATGTTCTCAAGGTGGTCCCGTACCAATCGGTGTTTGGATAACGCAAAGGATCGGAGCCATCTCGCAGCTTTTGCATCTCATCAGGGCGGTACGCCGCATTTAAGGTATTGCCGTTATCCGGCCGTACATAGGAGCCTGTATTTTTGAAAGCCTCCCAGGCGGCCGACCATTGATCTACCGGCAAGTCGGATCCAAAGATGTTCAGCTCATTGAGGATCTCGGCATACTGTACCGAGTTCGACATTTTCGGAATTCGTACAGGTTGCTGTAAGCCATAACCGAAATCGTACGAGACCTGCGTTTTACCGCTCTGACCTTGTTTGGTGGTAATCAGGATAACACCGTTTGCTGCACGTGATCCATAGATCGCTGCCGAAGCATCTTTCAGTACGGATACACTTTCGATATCGTTCGGGTTGATCCTTTCCAATCCACCGGCCCGGTTAGGCACCCCATCGATAACGATGAGGGCATTGTTGTTGCCGAGCGAGTTTACCCCGCGGATGCGGATGGCAGAGCCATCATAACCGGGTTCACCGCTGGCTTGAACGGCAGTGACACCGGGAAGGCGACCGGCCAGGGAGTTGGATAAGTTGGCTGTAGGTGTTTTTGCCAGCTCGGTACCTTTAACAGCGGTTACCGCACCAGACACCACAGCCTTCTTCTGGGTGCCGTAGCCCACAACGATCACTTCTGAAAGTGCTTCGGTATCCTCCAGCAGGGTGATGCTGATGGATTTGCGGTTATTCACCGGCTGCTCGCTCGTGACGTAACCCACATAGCTGAACACGAGCACTCCTGTTTCCGGTACCCGGATGGTGTATCGTCCGGAAGCATCTGTGGTTGTTGCAACAGTAGTGTTCTTAAGTTTGACACTGACCCCGGGGATGCCGGAGCCTTTAGCATCAGTGATCTGACCGGTGACCACGATATCAGCTTGGCTGGTACTCAGGTAGTTGTTCGGAAAAGCCGCCGCGGCGGCCTGTTCACAGGCAAAAAGGCTGGAGACAAAAATCACATTCGCGAGGATCATGACCCTGTTTTTTCGCAGGCGGAAGCATCGCGTGTTCGTACACTGTTCCCTTTTTTTCATAAATTTGTGGTTGATTGTTAAAATTCTGATAATGGTTCATACTGTTGTCGGAGGAAAAAGGAGTTGAATGTTGGCGCATTCGCTCCTTTTTTTATTAACTATTCATAGGCGAGCTATTAAAATCATTTATACAGTCGATTTCACCGGCCAGAAAATAGCCAGTGCATGATCAATGCTAGAAATTATGGTAGCCGAAGCTGCTCCGAAGAATTAAATGTAATTCTCGGAATAAAACTGGACTCGAATAGACAAGTTTGTTGTAAATAAACAGCAGGAAAGGTACTTTTTATCGACCTGATGGGTGCCACGTGGTTCATTGTGACCGGTCAAGTCTGCTGAGGTAGGTAAAGGTTTAGGCATAAGGATATATTTGGTTAAAACAAATTTAATATTTAAATCATAACCTCCAAACATTTAATCTATTGATTGTATATTTTATGTTATACGATCTAATTGCTCAGGTTTTCTCCATAAAAAGCTGAAAATATTCAGCTCATCTCCGCATTCCTGTAAAAATTCACGGAGAAAAGCAGCAAAAGTTAAGACTTCATGCTTAGCTCCGTCAGGCGCTGCTACGGCGAAAGCTTTGCAGGTACAAAGCCTTTTCGGCACCTTTCCGCCGCCTTTGCTTCGCCTGTAGCCGAACAATAGGCGAACAATAGGCGGTGAAGAGGCGATGAAGAGCCGTACAGTGGCCGAGGTTGGTAGCGCATAAAAAGGCCGCACTAACTTTCATTGGTGCGGCCTAAAGCAAAAAATTTAAGCTGTTACCAGAAAACGGTATAAAGTGCTACAATAATACCCAACACGATCAGCGAACCAGCGGCAAAACTGTTGCTGGTTTTGAACATGCTGCTGTCAATCTCCAGTCCTTTCGGGTTTGCGCCTTTACGACCTTCGATGGTACTGATAATCCACATGACAAGCACACTGATCAGGAACACAAATCCCATTCGATCCAGGAATGGAATCTCGTATAACCTGCTGCCATCTTCCTGTGTAACGAGCTTTGAAAATCCATAAGGACTAAGCCATTCCAGATTGGCGAAATTCGGCAAAGCTTTGAAGAACACCGATAGCAGGAAGCCTCCGATCGTTGCAAACAATGCTGCATTTGAAGTGGTTTTTTTCCAGAAGAAACCGAGAATAAACATGGCGAAGATGCCTGGGGATACAAATCCGGTGTACTCCTGAATAAACTGGAAACCGCCTTTTTTGTCCATGCCCAGGTGTGGTGCAATGACAATGGCGATAACCATGGCGGCGATCACCGTGATACGACCAATGACTACCTGCTTATGCTCATCCGCGTTCTTGTTAATGACCTTTTTATAAACATCAAGCGTAAAGATCGTCGCGATGCTGTTCGCTTTACCGGCCAAAGAAGCGACTATTGCGGCAGCAAGCGCTGCAAATGATACCCCTTTAAGACCTTCCGGCAAGAGGTTCAACAGTACGGGATAAGCCGAATCTGCGTTTAATGAACCGCCTTTCTGCATGGCATTCCGGAAGTCACCAAAGCCTTCCTGGTAAAGCACATATGCCGCAATACCCGGTACAACAACAATTAAAGGCATCAGCAACTTTAATACCGCAGCGAATAGCAAACCACTTCTTGCCGTTTGAAGATCCGCGCCCAATGCCCGTTGGGTGATGTACTGGTTACAACCCCAATAGTTCAGGTTCACGATCCACATACCACCGATCAGTACGGTTAGTCCTGGAAGGTCCATATAGTTTGGATTCTCCTGTTTGAAGATCATGTGGAAATGGTCTGAGGCTTTCTCTGTGATCAGCTTCATTCCACTCGCGACGCCTGAACTGCCGAAGTGTGTGGCTACAAGCTCGAGTGCCAGGTAGGTCGTTGCCAAACCACCCAGAATTAAAAAGAATACCTGAATTACATCGGTGTACCCAATAACCTTCATACCGCCAAGGGTGATCAGTACTGCGAAAATGGCCAGGATATACATACATGCGGTGATGTTGATACCGGAGATACTGTTTATCGCTAATGCACCCAGGTAGAGTATGGATGTCAGGTTAACGACTACATACAATAACAGCCAGAAGATGGCCATAATCATGGCCACGGTACCGTTATACCGCTGCCCCAGGAACTGCGGCATGGTGTAGATCTTATTTTTCAGGTAAACCGGAATAAAGAAGACCGCCACGATGATCAGGGTTACTGCAGCCATCCACTCGTAGGTTGCAATGGCAAGGCCCATGGTGAAGCCGGAGCCACTCATGCCGATGAACTGTTCGGCAGAAATGTTGGAAGCGATCAATGATGCGCCGATCGCCCACCAGGTTAAAGAATCTTTAGCAAGAAAGAAGTCTTTCGAGTTTTCTGCATCTGATTTTTTCTTGTGGTAAACCCAGTAGCCATACGAAGCTACGATAATGAAGTAGACAAGAAAAACGACGTAGTCGTAGGTTCCTAATGAATTCATGTACTTTTAATTGTTTATATCTGGTTAAATATACCGGTTGACAATATTCTCAAGCAGTTCCTGCTGTCCGCTGATTGTCTCAGGCTCGCCGTGTTCTACGGCATAGTTCCTAAGATCTTCAAGGCTCAGTTTACCATTTTCGAAGTCTTTGCCGGCTCCGGTGTCGTAAGATGCATATCTTTCTGTACGGATTTTCTTATAGTCTGATTTTTGTAGAATCGCATCTGCGGTAACCAGTGCACGGGCGAAGGTATCCATTCCGCCAATGTGCGCGTAGAACAGGTCTGCAGGGTCTGTAGAATTTCTGCGAATCTTCGCATCGAAATTGATCCCGCCCCCTTGCAGTCCCTTGTTTTCCAGTACGATCAACATCGCTTCGGTAACTTCATTGATGTTGTTAGGAAACTGATCGGTATCCCAGCCGTTCTGCACGTCACCTCTGTTCGCATCCATAGAGCCCAATAATCCGGCATCTGCAGCGACCTGCAGTTCATGCTGGAACGTATGTCCGGCTAAGGTTGCATGGTTTACTTCGAGGTTCAATTTAAAATCTTCCAGCAGGTCATACTGACGCAGGAAGCCGATTACGGTTGCCGCGTCATAGTCGTACTGGTGTTTTGTAGGCTCACATGGTTTCGGCTCAATAAAGAACGTTCCTTTGAAGCCTTGTTTACGTGCATAATCTTTAGAGGCATGCAGGAATTTGGCCAGGTGCTCCTGTTCGCGTTTCATGTTGGTGTTTAACAGGCTCATGTAACCTTCACGGCCACCCCAGAACACATAATTCTCACCGCCCAGGGCGATGGTTGCATCCAGCGCAGACTTTACCTGTGCCGCGCCGTGTGCAAGTACATGGAAGTTTGGATTGGTCGATGCGCCATTCATGTATCTGCGGTGTGAGAACAGGTTTGCTGTGCCCCATAGTAGTTTAACACCACTTTCCGCCTGCTTTTGTTTGGCGTATTCTACCATGGTCTGCAGGCGTCTTTCGTTTTCCACCACATCATTACCAAAATCCACCACATCCACATCGTGGAAGCAATAGAAAGGCAGGTTCATTTTGGTTAAAAATTCAAAAGCCGCATCCATTTTATCTTTTGCACGTTCAATTGGATCTGCTTTCTCATCCCATGGATGATTGATGGTACCCTCGCCGAAAGGATCGTTGCCTGTTGCAACGAAAGAATGCCAGTAGGCACCTGCAAAACGAAGATGGTCCTTCATCGTTTTACCTGCAACAACACGGTTTTCATCATACCAGCGGAATGCCAGTGGGTTATCTGATGCTAAGCCTTCATATTTCACCTGGCTGATGCCTTTGAAGAATTCCTTTTCTCCTGTGATTACATTTCCCATAATTTGTCTTATTGTTCTTAGTTTAATTTTGCTTGTTTAGAAAGTTCAGCCAGCTTTGATAAACCGGCTCGTATTGTTCAACGGCTGATGGTTCGACCAGCTGTAGTGGTTTAATGTTGTGGAAGGCCTCTGCAGCGGTGCTGAACATGCCCGAGCCTATTCCAGATCCTAATGCAGCACCTACGCTACCATCATTCTCGTATAACTCTACCGGCACCCCTGTTGCATTTACAAAAGCTTCCAGGAATAAATCGCTTAAGAATAAGTTGGCTTTGCCGGCGCGGATCACACTTGGGTAAAGGCCATTGCTACGCATGATATCCAGTCCATAGCGGAAAGAAAAGGCTATACCCTCCTGTACCGCCCGGAATATATGGCCTTGGTGATGCAAATTGAGGTCGATATCGTGGAAATGCACCCCAACGATCTTGTTGTTCAGCATGCGTTCGGCGCCATTTCCGAAAGGAAGAATACGGACTCCGGCAGCGCCGATGGGTGTTTGGGCCGCCTGTTCGTTCATCTGCGTGTAGTTTACGGCGGAGCCAAAAAGATTCTTCGTCCAGCGGTTTAGACTGCCCGTACCGTTGATGCACAGCAGGACCCCAAGGCGTTGTGCTTCGGCCGTATGGTTAACGTGGGCGAAGGTATTTACCCGGGATTGCGGGTCGTAAGTGAGCTGGTCACTAACGCCATAGATCACTCCCGAAGTGCCAGCTGTGGCTGCAACCTCGCCTGGCTGCAGCACATTTAACGAAAGCGCATTGTTTGGCTGATCTCCGGATTTATAAGATACTACGGTACCTGCTTTGAGGCCCAAGAGTTCGGCCACCGCTGCGGTGACACGACCATGCTCGGAGAATACCGGCCTGATTTCAGGGATCAGTGAGGCATCGATACCATAAAGCGCCATCAATTCAGCAGATACACTGTTGGTCTGGAAATCCCATAGAATGGCTTCAGAAAGCGCCGACATGCTGGTGGTGATCTCCTGCGTAAGCTTCATGGCTATGAAATCGCCGGGCAGCATCATCTTATGGATGCGTGCATAGACTTCCGGCTCATGCTGCTTTACCCAGGAGAGCTTCGAAGCAGTGAAGTTGCCCGGAGAATTCAGTAAATGGGAAAGGCTGAAGTCATGCCCAAGCGCATCAAAAGCCTGGTTGCCGATCTCCACTGCACGACTGTCGCACCAAATGATGCTGTCGCGCAGCACCTGCTGATCTTTGTCGACCAGCACCAAACCATGCATCTGGTAAGCGATGCCGATGGAACTGATATCATGCGGATTAAAAGTGCCTTGCTGTTTACAAAGGTTAAAAGCTTGCTGTACATGCGCCCACCACATCTCCGGCGACTGTTCTGCCCAGCCGGGCTGTTTAGCGATGATGTCGCTTTCTTGTTCAGGGTATTGTCTGGAGATAATGACTTGCTGTGTGTTTGCATCCACTACCGACACTTTTATGGACGAAGTGCCTATATCAATTCCTAGTAATAACATAATAGTATAGGAGTTACCCGTTAAGTTTATCTTGGCTATAGAAAAACGAATTTAGTATAATAATTCAAGTAGGCAATCGATTGCAAAGATAATTATCTGCATTTTTGCAATTATGAAGACTCCCCAGAAAAGAACGACCATTTATGATATTGCGAAAAAGCTGAATATCGCCGCTTCTTCAGTCTCCAGGGCACTAAGCAACAGCAGCAAGGTAAATCCTGCAACTAAAGCACTGATCTTAAAGACTGCGGCTGAGATGAACTATCAGCAGAATGTGATGGCTTCGAATTTACGTAAAGGGAGTAATCGTACCATCGGCGTAGTTGTACCGAGGATTAACCAGGGCTACTTTTCAAACATTATCGCCGGCATGGAAGATATCACCTACGATAAAGGTTATAATCTGATCATCTGCCAGTCGAATGAACTCCATGCCCGGGAAGTGGATTGTGTAAATACGCTGATCAATCAGCATGTGAACTGCATTGTCATCTCCATTGCTGCGGAAAAGGGCGGTCATGAGCACCTCCGGCAGGTGATTGACCACCGGATCCGGCTGATTCAGTTCGACCGCGTGGTTGATGAGCTGGAAACCTTTAAGGTGATTAATGACAATGAAAGGGCTTCTAGTGAAGCGGTAAATCATTTAATTGAACAAGGCTATCAACGGATCGCCTTGTTGGAGGGTCCTCAAAACCTGGATATCTTCCGTCAGCGTAAAGAGGGCTACCTGAATGCTTTACGTAAACATGGGCTGACTGTGGTGGAGGAATTGATGTGTGAGAATGCCTGGACGAAGGAGCTCAGTGCGGAAGCAACACGCAAGCTGCTGCGCATGAAAAATCCGCCAGACGCCATCTTTGCCTCCACCTCCGACTTCTCCGCACTGGGCGTACTGGAGGTTGCCACGCAGCTTGGGATCAGTGTTCCCGACGAGCTTGGTATTTGTGGATATTCCAATGAACCCTTCACCGAGATCACCAGTCCATCCATCACCACCATAGATCAGTATAGCTTTAGTATGGGTAAGACCATTGCTAACTTATACTTTCAGGAGATGGAGGTTGCAGATTTAGATGTAGAACCAAAAGTTATGAGCATTAAGCCAAAACTGATTGTGAGGAACTCAACCAACAGGTGGTTGAGTCTTTGATGCTCTTAGATTGCTGAGGTAAGCTATTAATGCAATAGATTGCATCATCTTTGAGGCTCACCATTTAAGGGTGAGGGGGAACTATCGATTGCAAGGACAGGTTCCTCCTTTAGGCTCCGCCTGATCACTGGCTTTCTTAAACGCGGTTCAGTTTGCTGATCAGCATCGACCAGCGCCGTTGCTTTTTTCTTTTTCTTTTTGAACTTCCGACCGTACCAGATGAGGAAGCCGGTGACTGGTAAACTTGCACCTATCAAGGAGGCAAGAAATGCCAGCACCTTTCCTGGAAATCCCAGAATACTCCCCACATGAATATCATAGTTCATTTTCCTGAGCTTACCACCCACTCCGGAAGCCTCATAGCTTTTTGAATAAACATCATCCCGCTTTAGGGGCTTAAGGGTGTGTCGGTCAAAAGTATAGCCTTGGCTGTTGTAGAACTGACCTGCTGTTGTATAAACGGTGATGTCGATGGCAGAGCTAGCTTTCAACAGATCAGGAAATACATAATAGAATCCTTCTGACTTCGGATGGTTCCTGATCACCCGCTCCCAGGCAAGATCCATCGCCTGCTCCGCGGTATATAGCTTGTTTGCTGCCAGGGAATCTGATTGTAAACGCCTGTTGTACTCCGGCAATTTCTCCCCACCAGAAGTTACCCAGTACAAGCCCTCACTGTACCACTGGATGCCGTAAACCATGCCCGACAAGGCGATGGCCATTAGCGCCAACAGTGAATAAAAGCCCAGCACATTATGCAAGTCAAGGTTTACCCGTTTAAACGATGCACCCCACTTGATCTTGAAGCTTTTATCAACCGTAGATTTATTCCATTTTTTGGGATACCACCAGATCATACCCGTGATCAGCAACACCACAAACACCAGCGTTCCGTAGTTTACAACTGGTCTGCCGAATTCAAAAGGAAGCCACAGAAAACGGTGGCCATTGAGAATAAAGCGGAAGAAGTCGGTTTCACCTTTTTTACGCACTTCTTTTTTCAGCAGTTCACCGGTATAAGGATTGACCTTAAGCGTGATACCTCCGCCACGGCGTCCGGTTTCCTCTGGATTCCGGAGCACCATGTTTATCGTCCTGCCCTGCTGGTATTGCGCATAGCCTATAACCTTTTCAGGATAAAGCGAAGCGGCGATCTGCTGGAGTTGAGAGGGTTTTAAAACCGGTTTATCTTGTTTTTGGACTTTTGTCTCGGGTTCCATCATACCGGTAATCTCTTCATTGAAAACCCAGATGCAACCTGTTAGACATACAATTAAGACAATGAGGCCAGAGGCAAGCCCAAGCCATAAATGCAGCCATTTGTTAATGCGGGTAAAGGTTGAATCTTTAGCCGGCTTCTTCGCGGGGGTTTGTTTTGCGCCTGTCATCATTGTCTTGTGTATAAAAGTTATTGTACTTGCGTATTTAGGTTATTGTAAATGTTGAATTGCAGTGATCACTCCACCTTCAACTTTAAGCCCGCGACTAGCAGCTGCGCTGGATGCATCCACCTTGTATACATAGCTTGATCCGTCTTTCAGGTTTACACCGACGTAGGCCGTCTTGCCGTCTTTCGGCGTATAGTTGTTTACTGTTACGGATTTGATTTCTGAAACTTCTGGAAACCCACTTACGAGCTTGAAAGTCTTATCTACTACATTTACGACGCCGATCTTTGTACCGTCCAC
Organism: Pedobacter sp. NEAU-ZC8; assembly: GCF_059278965.1. Taxonomy (NCBI): domain Bacteria; kingdom Pseudomonadati; phylum Bacteroidota; class Sphingobacteriia; order Sphingobacteriales; family Sphingobacteriaceae; genus Pedobacter; species Pedobacter sp. NEAU-ZC8. The sequence goes on along the minus strand of NZ_JCAJXC010000017.1, from coordinate 14,321 downwards.
GAAAGCACCTTTTTGTGCCTTTAGAGTGGCGTTTACCACAAAGTTGTTGTTACCGATATATAGCCAGTTCGTGATGACATAACCATTTGATGCCGCTTCAACATCCATGAAGTAATCCTTATCGAATTCGGTTGTACCTGCTTTGATCCTTGTAATTGCAGATGGTTTTGTAGAGGTAAGTACACCGCCCTTGGTGGCTACACTGGAAGAAAAGGCGTAAACATCACCATTTTCGACCAGGTCAAGTCCGTTGGTAAAGTAGCGGCCAATAAAGCTGGTACGGTCATCCTGGATCACCTTCTCCAGCTTCATTTCCGGGTAAGAATACACTGCAATCCATGCCTGATCCGGGTAGTCAGTTCCAAATGCATCGTTACAGCAAGCTTTGATGGAGAAGTATGGTGCATAAACTTTGTTTCCCACTTGTTTTATCCAGCTGAAAAATGCGGTTTCACCGTTGTTAGAAGGGGCATGAACATCTATGGTGCCCTGACCGCTGATCAACAAGGTGTTTGTATTTACGCGGTACCAGTTGGCCAGCGGCGTTGCGATGTTCCTCGGAATCTTTACCAGCAGCAGGTCGTCATTTACCGGGGCAAATGCCTGAACCGTTTCAGTCTGGAAGTTGGATAATTTGTTCAATTTTCCTGCTTTAACATCGTAAGTAGTAACTGCACCAGGATTATTCTGCCCATAAAGCATGCTGAAGAATTTGTTGTTGTGCGCTACATAATAGCGGTAGGTACCATCCTGCTCCACACCATTTCCGATGATGGATTTCACGCCGCCGTCCAGGTCTGTCGTCGTAAGCAGGTAATCTGCCACACCGGTGGAAGCGGCTGGCGTTACTGCAAGAATGAAGTTCCCTTTGCTTTCCGGATTTACCGGATCAACCGGGGTGTCTGTAGATTCACTTTTAGTGCAGGCGCTTAGGACAGCTGCAAATGCGATGGCAATAAATGCTTTTGTAAATTTGGTTTTCATGATTAATAGGATTTGAAGGAGGCGTTAGGTTATGTGTTAATTGTTGATTTGTACTTGTCTAGATACGTTGGCTGCATTTGCTACATGCTCAAATGCTGACCTGAACTTGGCTTAATGGCGACTGGCATTGATGAAATACCTGATGTTCAGGTAGAATGACCGTCCTGGCTTCTGCAGGCTGAAGTTGTCGTACAAGTCCGCATTACCCAGGTTTTTGCCTTCCAGCCCGATGTTGTACCTGCCCCTGCCCATGCTGTATACGACATTCACATCGTGCGATAGCTGCTGCGGCACAACCTTCTTTTCGTCGCTTTCCGCCCGCCCCCCGAGGCTCGGCCAGTACAACCAGAATGCATGTACATACAGGAGGTTGTATCCAATACTGAGGTTGTTGCCTTTACGGCCGAAATCTTTTATTGAAGCAGAAACATCGGCATTGCCAAAGAGGTAAGGGATGTTCGGCATCTGATCACGGTACAGCGGGCTTACGCCGGTAGAGCCTGGTTCATACTGCTGCAGGTTGCGCAGAAACTGATAGGTCACCGTTGTACCCGCTGTGAACCAATTTTTGTAGGCATAACGGATTTCCGCATCACCACCCCAGGTGCGTACACCATCACGGTTATCGGCCACGAGCTTCGATTGATTATTGTTCAGCCGGTTGTATATAAAATTATCCGCATGCCTGTAAATCCCATTTGCGGTTAGCAGGATGGTGTTGTCTTTATCCAATGCAAATCCGTAGGTAACACCAAGGTTCACATTGTTACTTTGTTCAGGTTTCAGGTTGGCATTCCCCTCCTGATTTTCGACGTCACCGAAGATCTCCTGGGCTTCAGGCATGCGGTTAGTTAACTCATAAGATGTTTTTAATTGCAGGTTTTTATTGATGAAGTAGGTGGCTGCGGCACCATAACCCAGCCTGTTCTGGCCGGCGCGGTTTGCAGTACCTCCAGAACCGCTGCCATCAACACTTCCCTGATATAGGTATTTACCAAATACCGTGGCACTCCATTTATGTTGCATATCGAAGCTGTAGCCGAAACCGAGCACGTTCTTATTGGTTTTCTTGGGTTGCTCGTATGCTGAATTCGCAGGATTCAGCTCATCACTGCCTTTGCGGTTGAAAGTGCTGAAGACCTCACTTAATGCCAATGACTGATGATCATCAATTTTGTAATTTAGCGTTGCTGTAGCCAGGCCGTTGTTGTTCTTATATTTGTACAAGCTCCTGGACCGCTCCCCATTGGAACCCTGCGGTATGCTGTTGCCGTACCAATCGTAACGTACGTTCATGGTATCAATATTCTGTTCCTCCCCGAGATTGTAGTTGGCATTAACCGTTAAATCCAGTCCTTTGATCAGGTTGGTTTTCCGATATTTCAGGCTCGGCATAATGATATTCCCCCGGCGATGCCAGCCACCAAACACCGAAACCATACGTGCGCCGGTTTGAATCTCTTTGTAGTTTTTACCCAGCGTTACCCCGATTAACAGTTTGTCAGCATAGCTTTTATCCACCACACCCACATTGGCGATTAAGGTTTCATTATGGTAGTTATCATGGAAGCGCCTTAGGGCCGCTCTTGCTGCGTAAGCTCCAGTGTTAATATCAGCAGCTTCCACATTTACCTTATAATCGTTGTCCGAGTAATTCTGAAAGGCATTTACCTGTACGGTGAATCCATTTTCGGCAGTAGCCGCGGCATTAATTACACTGCGATGGGTGTTAAATGATCCGAAAGCATAGGAGGCGTCAAAGTAATTCCGGTATTTGTCGCCAGTAACAATGTTTATCGCCCCACCCAGGGCGTCAGAGCCTAGCCACATGGGTACTACGCCTTTATAAACTTCTATCCGGTCTGCGATATTGATCGGGATATTATTGATCTGGAAAGAAGAACCGAAGTTGTCCATCGGAATACCATCGATGAAATATTTCACATGATTACCGGAGAAGCCGTTTAATGAAAGGTTAAAGTTTGAACCTACGCCTCCGGATTCACGAACACGTACCCCTGCCACCCGGTCCAGCGCTCCAGAGATATCAAGTGTCGTATTATAAAGCTTTTTAGCGTCGATCGCTGATACATTGAAAGCCTGCCTGTTGGTTTCCTGCGCTACCGTCCGCCCAATGACAGACACTTCCGACAAATCCTGCTCCGCATCCTGCAAGGTAAACTGCAAAGCCTGATCTCCATTTAAAGGAACTGACACTCGCTTTTCAAGCAGGGCAAAGCCGATATGAGATATCCGGACGGTGTAAGTGCCTGCGGGTAAAGAAATGAACACAAATTTACCCTCCTGGTCGGTCAAGGTAGATTTTTGAACCTGTTTGATCTCTACCCCGGCGCCATAGACAGGCCTGCCATCGGCAGTAACTATCCGGCCGCTCAGCCCATGCAGTTGTTGCGCAGACAGCTGAAGGCTGCTCAGAATAACACATATAAAGAATATAATGGACCCGAATCTTTTTGTTATGGAATGCATTGTTTATGGTATGCTTATTTAGACTAATTCTTAACTTGGCCAAAAATACAGGTTACCATCTACGAGATTTGCAGGAATTCGTACGCATTTAACAGCACAATGTTTAAGGTCAAAATCAGGAAAGCAGCAGAAATTATTTTAGAAACATACTTTGAACCGGCTGAATATCCGTTAGTTAATGTCTATTTCAGTACAGACTTATTGTATTTGCGATACTGGTACAATGCAGCAGCGCCTGCAAACGTGACGCTTGCCGCGGAACCGGACATACTGCTCGACCTAACCTTATCAGAAGACACTTACATGAAGTTGACTGGAGAATTTCCAATCATTGAGGGTATCGACAGCTCCGGCTCGATGGCTGCAAAGCGTGTAACGAATGACGTGAGAAGCATTATCTTAGAGATTTTGCATTGCGACTGCCAACCGCGGTACCGGGAGGCCTACCTTAAAGCGAAGGTTTCCGAATTGTTGGTAATGATGCTTTCTACCGGGTACATGGAAAAACCATCCGGGCGCTGGACGGTCCGGGAGATCGCCATGTTAACAGAGATCAAAGAGCTGATCTCCCTGAACTTGCAGAACTGCTACTCGATTGAGCAGCTCGCGGAGATCTCCGGTATGAACCGCACAAAGCTGCAGGAAGGCTTTAAAGACCTGTTTGGTAAAACGATCTTCAGTTATACCACAGACATGAAAATGCTAAAAGCCAAGATGCTCCTGGAGGACGAACAAGGACTGAGCCTCAAGGAAATTGCCGGGATGCTGGGCTACAGACACACCAATCACTTTTCTGCAGCCTTTAAAAAGCGCTACAACTTCTCCCCTTCCCAGTTAAAAAGATCATAGTCGCAACTGCGCTAAATGGCTTTAACCTTCAGCTGGTCAAAGGCAGCCTGAGCTTTATAAGCCCGGAGACCAATGCTCCCGGATTTGAACTCCTCGTCCTTAACAGATATTATTGGCATGGAGGCACCATCAAGGAATACTTTGAAGCTGTTTCCTTGCGCCCGCACCTTCAACCTGTATTGCTGGTGTTGCTTCAAGTTCGCTTCTTTACTGCTGATGACCTGCCAGGTATAACCATTAGCCTTACCCAAGGTCACCAGACCGGTTTCAGGATTAAGTCCAACGTAGTAGCCTTGGTACGCGTCTGCACCGATCGCGGGTTTAGTCACACGGAAAATAATCCCTGCATCGCCCGGACTGGTAAGTTCCAGGGATGCTTCATACTCGAAGTCCGAGAATTCAGTCGCATTGGCTACAATCTTGGACCCATCTATGCCATAGCTTCCCGAGCCGGCATTTGAAGCCGAGTGAATGGCACCATCTTTCCAGAACCAGCCACCGCCATAAAATACCCAATCCTCTGGCATACCTTTTTTGAAATTCTCCGCTATCGTCTTATTGCGTTTCCCGGGTGTGCCAACAACCGGAAACAGGCTTAAGCGGATGTTCTCCGAACCAAATGGCACCAGGGTGATCTCTTCCATTGGCGCGTCCGAAACAACGGGGCTCACCGGAACATCAAATGCAGCCACTTTATTATAGGAAATACCCCAACCCGGAATCTTACGGGCGCGCATTTTCAACTTTACGGGCGCATCTGTAGCAATAAAAGGGTTATCAGCCATAGCAGATCGCAATACTTCGGTATCGCTAACCGACTGGTCCAAACCTAAAACCAGCGCATAGTTCCAGGATGTTTCAGGCAGGATCTCATAGTCACTAAAGCCTTGCACAGCATGTGTTTTAGTGATCTGGTTTTTAGCCTTCATGTCAAGGGCAAAAACCAAGGGTCCACGTTCTACGCTAACCGCATTGTTTACCTGATGCTTTGTCCTGACTTCCATTGGGAAATTAAGCTCCAGCACATCATCTGCTTTCCAGGTTTGCGCAACCGTAAACATTTTACCCGCCTGAATACCGCTCAGCAATTGCCCGTTATATTTCACTTCAGGATTTACACTCCAGCTTGGTATTCTCAGCACAAGGGGGAAGGACACAGGCTTGTTCAGGGAGAACTTCAATCTGATCTTTTCTTCGAAGGGATAAGCAGTTTCAATCGCCAACTTCAAGTTCTGGTCACCAGCTACCACTGCATTCACTTCCATTGGCCCATAACTTAACATCGCCAATCCTTGCTCCGGTGTAGCCATCACACTGTTCTTCACAAAATAGGGCCAGCCCATGTGCATGTTGTAGCGGCAACAGGGGAATCCGGAGTATGGGCTAGAAATAATACCCGTATCATAATCCTGGTTAAAACCATGCCCACCATGTATGCTCAACACCTGATTGGGCAAGGTATAGTAGGAATGATTTTTAAAGTCCCTGCTGAATTGTGCTGGCAGTGCATTGAAAGCCACTTGCTCCAGCTGATCCCCAATATGCGCTTCGTGAATTACCCGGCCGGCAGTCTCCAGGCTTTGCATCCATTCCACCACAGAACAGGTTTCCACCCCCTGAATGGAGCTCCTGCCTGCAAGGAACTCTGTACCTGAACCAAGTCCTTGCGGCTGACCGTGGTCGCGCATGATATGCCTGATACCCGCATCCATTGCCTGCAGGTTTGCCGGTTTATCGTCCAATTGTCCATATATCACCGGAAATTTCAGCGCCTGCGCAACATTGACCATATGCTTTGGTTGAAAATCATCTCCATAGTAGTAGAACTGATTCTTCGTGTAGATATCAATCCATGGATAAGCCTGTTGTTTCAGCTTTTCCACCAGTTTAAGCAAATCGGCATCACCAGTTTTATTGTACACCCAAAGGGCAATCTCCATGTTATCCCCTGCACGTGATTTACCCCAGTCTTTCAGTGGGTCGCCATCGAGATGAGCAAGTTCATACTTCAGGTATTTCTGCAAGAAAGGAACAACACGCTTATCACCTGTTGCTTCAAAATAGCTCTGCAGCGCATACATCATGGGCATGCGTGGCCACCAGTCCTTCATTTTCGCAGGACCAAACAAACCATCAGCCTGCTGGCTGTTCAATGTCCAGTCGATGTATTTCTGTGCCTTTGCTTTTAGTCCGGAATCATCCAGGATGTATGCCAGGGCAACCAATCCTTTCAGGTAATACGGTACCCGCTCCCAGCCAGGTTCGCTGCCGCCAAGCCAGTCCGAGCCTTTCCCCAGATTGCCATCTTCGGGATATAGCGCCTCTGCATGGCCCGTGGCGCCATCCCGTTGCTGCTCCAGCTGCTTAAGCAGCCAGCCTTTTGCTTTGATGCTGCCCAATGGCAGCTGCACATAGGTATCTTGTTTTAAAGGCTTACGGTTGAAATCGTAAGCACCGCCCGATTGCGCAACACTGCTCCCTGGAATTGCCAGGCAAGCGAGCACTGCAAGGCCGATAACTTTCAATGGAATTGCCATACCAAAAGATTATTCACACCAAGATAGCATTTTACTACTTTTGCTTGGGCAATAATTTTCCTCCTTGTCTGCGGTATCCAGCGCTAACATTAGCTGCCTTCCTGACTCGAAAGTGATATTAACGTATTTACAGTTTGTGCAAAGGTGGAACCAAGGCATTCTATTCATACCTAAACCTCTAAAGTAATACAATCGCCACAAATCTTTAGCACAAAAAACGGGCTACTTGAGGTAGCCCGTTGCTGGTAGATTGGTTTATAGATGACCTTACAGAATGAAAAACACCTTTGAAGGTCCCTGAACGGTACCTTGTGGTTTTTCCTCCGCTTTGTAACTCTCCTTTAACATCTGTTTGATGTCACGCTCTGCAGTCATCGAGATGGTGGTCGTCGGTGTATCTGTAGGCATGTTTTCAAAGGGATCCTGCAAGTGAATGGCCATTTTTTCAATAAGGAAGAACGAACTTGATATGGCTATAACCAATGGGATCTCCACCACACCAAAAAACTCGATCAATCCAAACGGTAAGAGCATGATGAACAAGATTAGTGACATGTGGATGTAGATGCTGTACGTTGCCGGGAATACGGTATTCTTAATCCTTTCGCAACCACCCAGCTCGTCTGTTAACCTGCTGAAGGTTCTATCGATCTCCACCTGTTGAAATTCATTGATCCAGCCCAGCTTATAAGCCAAACGCAGATCGTTACCCTGCATTTCCAACAAGCCTACCGGTACATTGGTATAATTCTTCACATAGCGCAGGTCCTCATCAGAGATCCACTTTTCAAGCTGATACGTTGGATCCTGATTCCGCAGGTGCCGGCTCAGGCTGTAGTTCCAGGCAATCTGCCGGTGTGCGATACGTTCACAAAAGGCTCGTTTCTCTTCAGTGCCATAATCCACGTCGATGAAGGTCAGTAACTGTCGCGTAAGCGTTCTGGAGTCATTTAATATCGCACCCCAGAGTGTTCTTGCTTCCCACCAGCGATCATATGCCTGATTGGATTTAAAGGCCAGCAATAAGGAGATGACAGTACCCAGTATTGTCGGTATCGCAATCGGAATGGATATCCGCGTAAAATGAAAATTATTATACATCAGGGCCACGATGATCGAATAGATGGATACAAAGATCAGTTCCTTTTTAATCTTCCCCAGGATGTAGGTGAATGGTATGTTTTTCTTTAATAGCATGGTCGTAAGTTTAGGTTGACAGGTTTAAACCGCTTCTTGTAACTGTTCTTGCGCCGGCACGCGAATTGGAGCTTTCCGTTCTGCCTGAAGATGAAGCACTTTAAGTCCGCACTTTTGAATCAATCCTTCCGGATTTACGCTCATTTTATTCAAAGGCTTCAAGGAACAGTGTTTCAGGTCAAGAACAGCGTCCACATCATGTGCTTCCAGGTAGTTTCGGAACATGCTCAACGTACTTCCGTAGAAGAAGTCCACTTTGATACTTTCAACTTGTGGATATGCCGATTTAATCCTTTCGCAGGCCTGATAGAAGTCATCACTTACGTAATCGTACTCCCGGTTACGCCTGGAAAGCATCAGCAGTTCCGTGATAGAATCTGAGATTTTAAAAAGATGGATAAAAATTAAATGAAAACGAGTATTTTCGTGCTGCTCACACAGATTTTCAATACATGCTAAGGTGCTAACGTTGAAATCGGTTGGGATTAAGATGTTTTTCATGTCCGTAGGGTTAAGGTGATTGCTCTGTTTTATTTACAATGCAATACTATCCCGCAAACATTAAAATGAATTAAACACCTTATTAGACCTTCATTAGAATATACCTTTGTTCTAAATTCCCAAAAGCTGGACTTCCCCTTAAAAATCAGCCATTTACAGATAAGGAAATTATTAGCAGGCCTGCCGCATTAGAAAGTTATTAGAACGGCCAGCTAAAAATGCTATTATTGCTGGGCTATGCCGCAGAAATTGGCAGGTAAACCTGTATCTCTGTTCCCTTATCTTCCTGCGAACTGATGCCGATAGAACCTTTATGCAACCTGATGATATTGAGTGTTAAAGGCAGGCCTATTCCGAAACCTTCAAACTCGCTGGTATTAGATGCGCGGAAGAAAGGTTCGAATACATGTTGCTGATCTTTCTCCGGAATTCCGATCCCGTTATCAGTGACTACAATTACGATAAAGCCGTTTTCGGTTTTTGCCTGCACCTTTACCGGTTGTTTTTTAGAATATTTACAACCGTTCATAACGATGTTACTGAGCGCCAGCAAGAGCAGGTTATTGTTGCCAGCGGTATATAGCTGTGATTCTTCCTCGGGCAGGGTAGAGAAATCAATGTCAATGGTACATTCGGCGTCAATCTTTTTAACGGCATCAGCAACATTCAAGACCAGCTCGTCTACCCGGATCTGCTGCCAGTTTTGTTTCTTCCCATCAAAGCCGGATTGTGCCAGACCAAGCAAACTGGTCAGGATATGATGTAACTTTTCGGCTTCCCCCAGAATGGTTTTCACAGAAGCCTCAGCAACAGGATCAAGTTTCTTCCCGGAAAGCAGCAGTTCGGCCTCACTGGTCATGATGGTTAACGGTGTTCTTAATTCATGAGAGGCATTGCTGATGAAGTTGTTCTGTGTTTCAAAGGCGGTCTCCAGCCGGGTCAGCATGGTGTTGAAGGTCGAGATCAAAATAGAGACCACATCATTACCTTTTACCTCTGGCAATCGGGAATGCAGGTTATTCGCCTTGATCTGTTTCACACTGAAGGTAATATCCTGAATAGGCTTGATGATGTATTGTGACAGTACCAAGCCGGCAATGTAAGACAGTACAATGGAAATGAAAAAGCAGACAATAAGAACCTTTTTAAGCTGCTGCAGCTCTTTGAAACCATAGGGATCTGATGCAGCAACAATGACCATAAAGCGCTCGCCCTTGGTCTGGAAGATTTTACCGAAGTAAAAGTGATTGGCTTCATTATACTTGGCACTCCCGTTATCAAGGATCGACTTATAGAAACTTTGTGGAAGGTTCAAAGGATGTGGAAAGCTGCTTGCATTACTGTCAATTTTAACGACATAGTTCTGTTCATCTTCCAACTTCTCCAGGTATCTGGCGCGAACTTCTTTATAGGCATCTGTATTGGGATCAGCGAACAGATTTGTCTGCGCCGTTAAATTCACACGTGCTTCCAGCCTATCGAAGAAATCTTTAAAGCTAAACTGAGATACAAAGTAAAAAATGGCCGCATTCAGTAAGATCAATCCACCCGCGGAAATGGCAAAAAATAATAAGGTGATTTTAGTCTGAAACTTCATTCGCATCTGCTTTAAACATGTAACCCATTCCAAATACCGTATGGATTAGCTTGGTCTGATATCCATGATCGAGTTTTTTCCGGAGGTAATTGATATATACATCCACCACATTGGTGCCCATGTTGAAATCAATATCCCAAACATGCTCCAGGATCTGGATCCTGGACAGCACCACATTTTGATTGCGTAGAAAATATTCCAGTAAACGGTATTCCGTAGCCGTTAATACAATCGACTTACCATCACGGACAACTGTTTTTGACAGCAGGTCGACTTCGAGACCTTCAATGCGAAGCGTATTGCGTGCAGGTGCTACATTCTTGCTTCTACGCACCAACGAGCGGATCCTGGCCTCTAACTCCGCAAATTTGAAGGGTTTTACCAGGTAGTCATCTGCGCCGCTGTCAAGGCCTGTAATGATGTTTTCCGTACTGCTTAAGGCTGTAAGCATCAATACCGCGACATTGTTATCGGCTTTCCGGAGTTCCCGGCATACTTGTATGCCATTCATGCCGGGAAGCATAATATCTAAAATGATCAGGTCGAACTGGTGTTTCATCGCCATTTCCAAGCCTGTCTGCCCATCAGCCGCAACGCTGACTTCCATACCTGCCTCATTTAACCCCCTGATGATAACAGAAACTAACCCCGGTTCATCTTCAATCAGTAATATCTTCAATTGCCTCCTGTTTTCTGAAATGTAAAACGTTCTTGTTAAAGCACTGCAGGGTAAGTGTATGTTTGACACACCCGTGACCATACATCGTACATGTTGTGCTCCTGCTGTCTATATCGGACTAACAAAAACATCTAGTGTTAGTTTAGCCATCAGATCGTTTGTTTGAAATTATACCTGGTATACAAGAAAACTACCTCTTTATTCAGGTAGATCAACGGAATTCTTTGATATTCTGGCTAGGTCCTTCCCTTAGCCCCTTCTTTCCCTGGAGGATGGCATGTTTTTTCGGCTGCACGATGCTTTCCATTATATGAAAGCGTCCCGGGGAAGTTTAAAAGCATTGGATTGGGCCAACCTGTTTATGGCAGATGTCAAAGACGGTGTTGGCGTATATCTTTCCGTGTTCCTGCTAACCGTCCGGAACTGGGAACCTGACCAGATTGGCTATGTCATAGCTATCCCGGGATTAGTCGGTATTCTGATCCAGCCACCTGCAGGTGCATTGATCGACCGTAGTACCTATAAACGCTTTCTACTTATTGGCGCGTCCATTATTATTGCTATTTGCTGTTATGCACTAATCATCAGCGGAGACTTCTACGTGACTTTGATTTCACAGGCAAATGTTGGCTTTGTCCAAAGTGTGTATGCACCTTGTGTGGCCGCTATTACCTTGGGTATGGTTGGACATGCATTACTATCACAACGCATCGGCCGGAATGAGAGTTTCAACCATATGGGCAATATGGGTGCAGCAATCATTGCAGGCCTGCTGGGCAGGTTCATTTCATACGAAGCGATCTTCTACTTCTCGATGTTCCAATGCGCTGCCCTTGTGATAGCGGTATTGCTGATTAAAGAAAAGGATATCGATCATGAGCTGGCCAGGGCTGCAGCGGAAAATAATGCCGGGAAGGCTGTGGGCGTAATGGATTTGTTCCGCAACCATAATATTCTATTCTTTACCATTTCCATGGGCTTGTTTCACTTAGCCAATGCTGCCATGCTGCCCTTAGCTGGCCAAAAGATGGGGCTGGCAGACGGAAAGAACTCTTCATTGTATCTTTCAGCAGCAATAGTGATTGCGCAGGGCGTAATGGCCTTCGTTGCTGCCATTAGCGGCCGGCGGGCAGAAAAAGGAAGAAAGAAAATTATGCTCATAGCTTTCATGCTACTGCCAATCCGTGCGGGACTCTTCGCCTTCCTTGATGATCCTTACATACTAACGGCAATACAGATCTTGGATGGCATTGGTGCCGGGATTTTTGGTGTAGTCAGCATCCTGATGATTGCCGATCTAAGTCAGGGTACAGGACGATTCAATCTGCTACAGGGGTTTGTATATTCAGCTATTGGCCTGGCTGCTTCAATAAGCAGCGTTATTGGTGGATTGATCGTAAAGTGGGGCGGCTATCCGACAGGGTTTGGTTCATTTGCAGTACTTGGGATCATTGGTCTCCTGTTCTTCTGGAAGTTTGTACCCGAGACCTTGGTGATCCCCGAAGGAATGAAAGAGAAAGCAACTGCCGTTAAGCGTTAGTTACGGCGTTAAGTGGGATGGAAAATGAGAAAGTTGAGCCTTGCCCGAACTTGCTTTCTACCCAGATCTTCCCGCCGTGTCTTTCCACGATCTCTTTGCATAGGTACAATCCGATGCCAAACCCGGCAACTGCATTTGTCTGCTTATTTTCGACCCGGTAAAAACGGTCAAACACATGAGGTTGATCCTCATGTTTAATACCGATACCGTTGTCCTTAACACTCACCTTTACAGCATCAGGGTCCTGAGGTGTGCAGGTGACCTGAATGGTGGCATCAGCTGGAGAGTATTTTATAGCATTGCTGATTAAATTGGTAATTACAAGTTCAAGCTTATCCCGGTCAACATTCATCCAGGTGGTTTCCACCGGGCTGAAGATGATGTTGCCTGAGCTGTTATCAATCTTGATGTCGGATTCAATCTCTTTGATTAATTCCGCCATATCACACCAGCTGGTTTCCAGCTGAATCTTACCAGCTTCTAATCTGGAAACGTTCAGGAAACCAGTAATCAGCCCAATCATCTTCCCAACTTGTTTTCCGGCCTTTTCGAGAAGTATCGATACTAAGGAATTACCTTGAGGCGCCAGTTTCTTGTGCAGCACTTGAATATACCCGTTCAATGAAGTTAGGGGCGTTTTAAGCTCGTGGCTCACCATGGCAATAAAATCGTTCTTACGCTGTTCATCAAGCTTGGACTTGGTAATGTCCAAAACGGTACCCGAAAAGTTGGCCCCTTTACCGCCCTCGGCAGCATAAAGCCGCCCGGTGGAGCGGAGCCATCGCAGCTGCCCATCGTTACGTCCTATTACTGGAAATTCAAGATCATTGATCTGACCCTGGGAGAATGCCAATTCGATCCCCTTTTGAATTTTTTTCTGATAGGCCGGATCTACTTGACCGAGCGCTTCATCGAAGGTCATCGGTTCTTCCTCAGCAAAGCCAAAGAGTGCTTTAAAGCGGGATGAGACAATAAACTCCCGGGTAAGTGCATCAATATGCCAGGTACCAAGGTTTGCAGAGTCTACTGCCAGGCGCAAGCGCTCCTCCATCTGTTGCGTTGCTTTACGTCTGGCTTCTGATAATTCATAGGCAAAGCGTTCCTCCTGTGCACTTACAACGGCTTTGGTAATGTCAAGCACTACATGGGCGATGTATTCAACCTCACCGGCATCATTTACAATAGGCGAATTCGTTGCTTTCCAGTACCGCGTTTCAAAGCGGTCTGTGCCACGGATGGGTATATCATATTTCTGACTCGGCAGAATATCCTGAACCTTGGTATGCAGTACCGTGATAAGACTGTTGCGTAAGCTTTGTACATTCTGGGTAACCGGATCATCCGAATTATCTGGGAAAGCCTCTAGTGTTCCAAAGCCGATGAGATCTTCAGGTTTAGCATTTACCGCCTGAAGGTACGCAGGATTCACATCAACAATCGTGAATCTCGGCGCATCAGGCTTTAATAGCAAAGTGGGCGGCGCAGTTTGAAAGTAAGCAGCGAAATTAACGGAATGATGTGGCACGCGATTTCTATTTTAATAAGCTGTTGTTTAGATGCCCAAAACAAAAACCATGCGAAACAGACAGGAAGTGGGAAAAACCCGTATAAACAAGAAAAGCCTGCAAGGTTATACTTACAGGCTTTCTTTAAGATTTGGCACCGACCTACTCTCCCACGTGTTACCGCAGTACCATCGGCTCTGGTGGGCTTAACTTCTCTGTTCGGAATGGGAAGAGGTGGACACCACCGATATAGGCACCTAAATATTTTTAATGTTATTTAAGCTATCTATCTCTCGATTGATTGGTATTCAATAACAATGACATATTATTGAAAGAAGTTAGTTCCAGAAGAACAAACAACAGTATTCTGCTTTTGAAAGCTTCGGATGATTAGTATTACTCGACTATGCTGTCACCAGCTTTACATCTGTAACCTATCAAC